>CALQPL010000193.1 GCA_943332445.1 Bifidobacterium breve | reverse complement strand
GTGTGCACATCCTGACGGCGTAGTGGGTCTTGTGCGCGCCACGGGAGAGTCATTCGCGAACCACCTCTGGGACCACGTCAACCAAGTCCCCTGCACCTCGGTTCGCGCGACCTATCCCTGGCCGGCCTTGGAAGTGCCTGTGGCGGTGAATTCATGAGGAAATTGGTCGTTGATTGGATTGCCTGCGACGGACACGCACTGTGTGCTCTAGCCGCCCCCGAGCTCATCGATCTCGATGATTGGGGTTATCCCATAGTGCATGCCATTCCTGACGACAACGCATCACTTTTACTGGCGAGAGCAGCGGTTGAAGCGTGTCCTGTCATGGCCTTGCGGATCGAGAAATCAAAGTAGATCTAGTTCACAGCCTGAAGACGACTGACGAGTTCGTCGGCTGAGGACACGTCAAGCAACAACGTTTCCAAAAGTTCCCGAGTGCCTTTCGTGGGATCATTCGTGGGGATGCGTTGGAGCAATTCATGGCCTGGTAGTTCAAAGACGATGGAATCCCAGGATGCAGCGAAAATGCGGTCTCCCCATCGTCGAATACATTCGCCTCTAAACCAAGCGCGGGTGTCGTTTGGTGGTTGTGAAACGGCTTGATGCGATTGATCAGCCGTGATGAGGGTTTTCATCTGTCCTTGTGCGACTAATCGGTGATAGATGCCCTTTTCCGGGCGAATATCGCTGTATTGCAAATCAAGCATCCCCAATTTGGGCTCATCCCATTCCACGTGATCGCGGTCGCGATAAGCCTGCATCAAGCGCAACTTGGCCACCCAGTCCAAGCGATCGCTCAAGGACAGTGGATCCGTTCCCAACGCGTCAAGGCACTCCCGCCAAAGAGTGATCACCTGGGACGTTTGAACATCATCGGTGGGATTGCGTGACAGCCACTGCTCAACGGCGTCTAGATACATGTATTGGACATCAATGGCGGTTACCTTTCGGCCATCGGTGAGTTGCACTAAGTGTTCAAGGCTCCAGTCATGGGAAACGGAGCGAATTTCACCCACCGGGGCTCGCAACTCCGGGATGTTGGCCATCGCGCCAGCTTCCACCAGACCTAGGACCAAAGACGTCATGCCGAGTTTTAGGAACGTTGAGTACTCCGACAAATTGGCATCACCCACGATGACGTGAAATCGGCGATACAACTCTGGGTCAGCATGTGGTTCGTCGCGAGTGTTAATGATGGGGCGTTTGAGGGTGGTTTCAAGACCGACTTCTGCTTCCATAAAGTCGGCGCGTTGACTGATTTGAAAACCCGCGTGACGCCCGTCCTGACCAATACCGACTCGACCCGAACCGGTGATGATCTGGCGTGTGACAAAAAACGGAGTCAGACATCGCACGATGGATCCAAAGGCCACATCACGGCGCATTAAGTAGTTCTCGTGCGTGCCGTAGGAGGCGCCCTTGTTATCAGTGTTGTTCTTATACAAGTTGATGGGCAGTGCTCCAGGAGCAGCATTGGCCCTCTGCATCGCTGAAAGCATCACTTGCTCCCCCGCCTTTTCCCAGATAACAGCATCAAGTGGGTTGGTCACTTCTGGCGTCGAGTACTCAGGGTGGGCGTGGTCGACATACAGCCGCGCACCATTAGTCAAGATCACGTTCAGCAGTCCGGGATCTTCGTACGTGCCTTCAAGCGCTTCGCGAAGGGCCGGTGGCAAGTTCACACCGCGTGCATCCTCGAGCGGATGTTCTTGTTCGAAATCCCACCGCGTAGTCGCGCCTTGCTTCTGGGCCACGCCATAGGAATTAACGATCTGCGCTGACAGGTTCATGGAATTGGCGTGCGGGTGCCCTGGCACAGAAATTCCATATTCCACTTCGGTGCCCATAATGCGTCGCACAGTCATGGTGACAACCTACTGTCGATGGGTACTGACACCGGTGCTTAGAGGTACTGCCCGGTATTAGCGATTGTTTCAATGGATCGACCTGGTTCGGTGCCTTGCTTACCGTGCGTCAGGGTCCGGATGAACACAATGCGTTCACCCTTCTTGCCAGAAATCCGAGCCCAGTCGTCGGGGTTCGTGGTGTTGGGCAGGTCCTCGTTCTCACGGAACTCGTCAAGCAGGGCCGCCTGCAGGTGTGAGATACGAATTCCTCGGCTATTGCTGTCCAGAAAATCCTTGATGGCCATTTTCTTAGCTCTATCAACAATGTTTTGGATCATGGCACCTGAGTTGAAATCCTTGAAATACAGGATTTCTTTGTCGCCGTTGGCATAGGTGACTTCGAGGAATCGATTCTCGTCACTCTCGGCGTACATCAATTCAACGGTGCGCTGAATCATTGATGTCACAGTGGCAGCTGGGTCGTTGCCATGTTCTGCCAAATCCTCCGCATGCAAGGGCAGATCGGCCGTGACGTATTTACTGAAGATATCGCGTGCGCCCTCCGCATCTGGGCGTTCAATCTTGATCTTTACGTCCAGGCGACCGGGACGCAAAATGGCTGGGTCAATCATGTCTTCGCGGTTGGATGCACCAATCACGATGACGTTCTCTAGGCCTTCGACGCCATCGATTTCACTCAGGAGTTGCGGAACGATGGTGTTTTCCACATCCGAAGAGACGCCGGTTCCTCGTGTGCGGAAAAGGGAATCCATTTCGTCAAAGAACACGATCACCGGCGTGCCCTCGCTGGCCTTTTCCCTCGCGCGCTGAAACACCAAACGAATGTGACGTTCAGTCTCGCCAACATACTTATTGAGCAGTTCCGGGCCCTTGATGTTCAAGAAGTAACTCTTGCCGCCCGGCTGACCCGTGACCTCCGCAACCTTGTTCGCTAATGAATGCGCAACAGCCTTGGCGATCAAGGTCTTTCCGCACCCAGGTGGCCCGTAGAGCAAAATGCCCTTCGGTGGACGCAACTTGTGTTCGGCAAACAGGTGAGGATGCAGGTACGGCAATTCCACGGCATCGCGAATCAGGTCAATCTGACTGCCCAGACCACCGATATCTTCGTACTCAATATCGGGGACTTCCTCGAGAACGAGTTCCTCTACCTCGGACTT
>CALQPL010000192.1 GCA_943332445.1 Bifidobacterium breve | reverse complement strand
GTTGGCTAACCGGTGCCAAAGGTGTGTCAATCTTCGGTATTGACAACGACGTAGCCCGCCGCCAAATTGACCAAACTGTTATCCCCTTTCTGGCCTCAGTTGGCGTCACCAACACCCAGAAGTTCTTCATTGACACGTCAAACATTGGATCTCTCGGCGCTGGCTCATCGACGGCACTGACCGGGACCGCGAACGCCGGCCTGGACCGCGTCTTGGTCGTCGGTGGTGCACGCATCTTGCCCATCGCCGTCACGACGTCCGAAGCAAACGACCTCGTTAACGTGAAGTGGGCTATCTCCAGTTATGACAGTCCGCTGTTCTTGCAGGACAACCCCACTTCCGTGGTTCCTGCAACCCTGGATGGCATGATCGGTTTCGGCGCCTTGCCTGATGGTGACATCCGCGACGATCCGACCCTGCCGTTCCCCAACCCAGCGAACACGCAGGAAGTGCTGTGCAAGCAGATCGTGGACACCGCTGGCGTTGCACCCAAGTCGGGCCTTCGCACTGACTACAAGTCGGCATTCATGCACTGCGATGGCACGTTCTTCCTCAAGAACGTGATTGACCGGGCACCAAAGAACTTGACAGCCGGTGCCTTCCGCGATGCAGCCTTTGGCCTGGGTTCGACCTACCGCTCCTCGCAAACTTTCGGGTCACTGATGAACCCTGGTAAGTACTCGGCGACAAGCGTTGGGCGCGCGCTGTACTTTGACACAGCATGTGACAACCCGATTACTAAGACCAAGGGTTGCTTCCGCTACCGAGGCGGAGACGTTCCCTTTTAGTTAAGGCATCTCGCTTAAATCACTACCCAGTTGACCGGTTTATAACCAGTGAGCTGGGTAGTGGTGTGTTGGCGACTTGAAAGCGTTGTTAATGACCACCGCTGCGAGGACCAAAATCACCATCCCCGCCAGAATCGGCACAATGACGAACCAATAGCCCAAGTCCGTAATGGCCGTGCCACCGATCACCGCGAATACCGCTGTGGAGCCCGCCGGTGGATGCAAGGCATGAAACATCTGCATCAACAAAACTGATGTGGCCAGTGCGATGGCAACGGCGAGAACTTGCTGGTTGCCCAACAGCTTAAACGCCGTCACTCCGCATATTGCCGAAATAATGTTTCCACCCACGACGTTACGCGGCTGGGCAAATTCCGCGCGCGGGACGGCAAACAAGACAACGATCGTTGAACCAAACGAGGTGACGATAAACAGGTCCGTTGCCCATGACCAGTTCCAGTAGTAGTGCGGAAGCGCTACGACACCGACAGCTGCCAAAACTGCAGCCCAGGTGCGGATCAAGACCCACGGATGAATCCGGGTGCGCGCTGGGGCAGGGCCGCCGCGCATGCGCTGGAAATAGCCTGGGGATTGGATCTGGGAATCACTCACGCACGCACATTACCGCCCCCATGAGGGCCGATCCTCCACCGCGCACGAGGCAGGCTGAGAAATTCAAGTCGGGCCTGACCTGAGCCGATATTGCTTATGGATCCCTCAAAAGGAGTAACCCAGTGAACGTGGCAGTTTTACGCACTCGTCGCCCGACCAAGTCGGTGGCGTTAGTCGGTGTTGCCGCACTCTTATCGTTCTTTGTTGTTGGTTTGGCTCCTGCCCAACAGGCTCAAGCAACTGAGCGAGTGAATACATCGGCCACGACGTCAATTTTCTCCTCGCCTACCTGGTACCCCTTCCGCTCCGAAATGCGCATCTCGTGCGTGTACTCCAACTGTGGCTCCACCAGTTCGGGCCACGGCTATTGGGCCATTGACTTCATCAATCCGTTCGCGTCAATCAAGGCTCGCGTTCCTGTCTACGCCACCGGCGGCGGGATCGCCCACATCGGTGGACGTCACGAGGGATGCAAGACCGCCACGAGCAATACCCGAGGTAACTGGGTATGGGTCGATCACGGTGGTGGACAAACGACTTTGTATTACCACTTTTCTCAAATCCTGATTAGCGAAGGACAGATCGTCACGCCATCAACTGCCCTGGGAACTCTCGGGTCAACCGGCGACTATGCACCTTGCACAAACCCTTACCTGCACTACGAAATGCACGAAGGCGGCCTGTTGGGGACTCGCGTTGAGCCCAAGCAACTCAACACGTGCTTTGGTTCCGAGTTTGTTTCTTACCCCAGCGCCATGGGCCGAAGCAGCTTCAACGACTTTGCCAAGTTCACCACCATTCAGGCCGGCGACAACGCCACCTGCCAGGGCAACCCGGCCCGCAACTCATCCCCCACCGCAGCCACCGCCTCTGTGTCAAAGACTGCAACCGCGGGCAAGATCTCACTGCGGTGGAAGGCTTCTGCAGTCAATCCACAATTGACTCGCAGCCAAGTCATCGCGATTCGTCAGTACCACCCATCCGTCAAGCGATGGGGTAAGTGGGAATACCGCTACCGCGCCAGCTGGGTTCGAGGAACTGCGTTCACTGGTTTGAAGTTGCGCTACACCTATCAAGTCGCGATTGCAGCGAAGGATTCCGTGGGATACAGCCACTGGACCAGCAGGATCACGGTCAAGACGTAGTTAGACGACCGCGGGCAACTACAGTGGGGTGCGTTCACCATCACCCCGAGGCCGAGGAGCCCCCATGTCTGGCACCGATGAGCAAGTCCCTGCACCTGCGCCAGCTGAAGACGAGCTCAAACGCCGCTTTCGCGAAGCACTCGAGCGCAAGAACTCAGGGGGCGCGACCGGCTCGCGTGGCGAGAACGACACAGACAACGACAACTCTGGCCCCAACTCACATGATGGACGTAGCCCCGCCAAGTCCCAACGCACGTTTCGGCGCAAGAGCGGCGGTTAACTGACATGGCGGACGAAAACGCATGAATCGAGGCGAGGTGACCACAGTGCGCACGACTCGAATTGTCGCGGTTGCCTGCCTGGGCCTTAACTGTCTGATCGCGATGGGCGTTGGGTCCGCCGGAGCTACATCGACGACACCTTCCGTGTCTGCGTCGACGCACTCCACACAAACGGGGATCTTGGCCGGTAAGACGATCGGCATTGATCCCGG
>CALQPL010000191.1 GCA_943332445.1 Bifidobacterium breve | reverse complement strand
CATCGCACGCTGGTACATCGGTGGACTCCTTCACCACGCACCTGCTTTGGTTGCCTTCACTAACCCAACGGTGAACTCTTACCACCGTTTGGTGCCAGGCTTCGAAGCTCCGGTCAACTTGGTGTACTCACAGCGCAACCGTTCGGCTTCGGTTCGTATCCCGGTTACGGGCAACAACCCCAAGGCCAAGCGCATCGAGTTCCGCGTTCCTGACCCCTCGGCTAACCCGTACCTCGCCTTCGCAGCGATGCTCATGGCTGGCCTGGACGGCATCAAGAACAAGATCGAGCCACCAACGCCTGTTGACAAGGACCTCTACGAATTGCCGCCAGAGGAGCACGCCAACATCGCCACGGTGCCATCATCCTTGGGTGAAGCATTGGACGCATTGGAGAAGGACCACGACTTCTTGACCGCAGGCAACGTCTTTACGCCTGACTTGATTGAGACGTGGATCGACTACAAGCGCACCAACGAGATCGACCCGATCCGCTTGCGTCCGCACCCACACGAGTTCGAGCTGTACTACGACATCTAAGTCACAGCCCGCTCTGGTTTGACCCTAAGGACCTCTCCCCACGTGGGAGGGGTCCTTAGTCGTTGGTGCCTCAGGGCTGGACCAAAAGCGTTGGATTCTCGGTACGATCAAGGCATGGCTATCGCGACGCAGAATCCCGCAACCGGTGAAACCCTCCAGACCTTTGATGCCCACTCTCCGCAGCAGGTGGAAGAGGCCATCACCAGAGCGCACGCCACCTTCCAGACCTGGCGCACGACCTCGTTCGCCCATCGTGCCCAGTTGATGATCAAGGCCGCCGAGCTTCTTGAAGCCGAGAACGAATCCATCGCCCGCATCATGACCTTGGAAATGGGCAAGACTCTCAAGTCAGCCCGCGGCGAGGCCGCTAAGTGCGCTAAGGGCATGCGCTACTACGCCGAAAACGCTGAAGCACTGCTGGCTGATGAACCAGTGGATGCCAGCTTGGTCGGCGCGAAGCAGGCCTACACCCGCTATGCCCCGTTGGGGATTGTGTTGGCGATCATGCCGTGGAACTTCCCGCTCTGGCAGGTCGTGCGCTTTGCCGCTCCCGCACTTATGGCCGGTAACGTCGGAATGCTCAAGCACGCGTCGAACGTCCCTCAGTGTGCGCTCTACCTCGAGGACCTCTTCCTGCGCGCTGGATTTCCGCAAGGAGCCTTCACCACGTTGCTCGTCGGTGCCCGCGAGGTTGAACCCATCTTGCGCGACCCACGTGTGCGTGCTGCCACCCTGACCGGTTCAGAGCCTGCCGGACAGTCCGTGGCTGCTATCTGCGGTGACGAGATTAAAAAGACCGTCCTTGAACTCGGTGGCTCGGACCCCTACATCGTGATGCCCTCAGCCGATGTCGAAAAGGCCGCCTCGGTTGCCGTGATGGCCCGGTGCCAAAACAACGGACAGTCCTGCATTGCCGCTAAGCGCTTTATCGTTCACGCCGATGTGTACGACCAGTTCGCGGCGGCGTTTGTTGCCGGCATGGCCGCACTAAAAATTGGTGACCCCATGGACGAGGACACCGACATTGGTCCCCTAGCCACCCAAAGTGGTCGCACAGACGTTGAAGTCTTGGTCAATGACGCACGTGACAAGGGCGCGTCGATCTTGTGCGGTGGCAAGTCCGTTGACGGTCCGGGCTGGTTCTACGAACCCACCGTCGTTGGCGACCTGCAACCCCACATGGACATGTACGCCGATGAAGTCTTTGGTCCGGTTGCTGGTCTGTACAAGATTTACTCATTGGACGAAGCCATTGAACTAGGTAATGGCACCGCTTTTGGTTTGGGATCTAACGCCTGGACTAATGACGAGGCGGAGCAAGAGCGCTTCATCCGCGATCTTGATGCCGGTACCGTCACCATCAACGGGATGACCACGTCCTACAACGAACTGCCCTTCGGTGGCGCGAAGCGTTCGGGCTACGGCCGCGAACTTTCTGCCCACGGCATCAAGGAGTTTTGCTCCATCAAAGCAATCTGGGTGGGCTAAGCCTCGAGCTGTTCAAAGATCACCAGCCACTGCGCCTCAAGGTCTTCCTTGTTAGCGATGGCGGCCACCAAATCTGCGTCGAGGCCAACCAGTTTTTCAAATTCGCTCGCGTGCTCAGCCAAAGCTTCATGCAGCCCACGAATGAGCTCGTCAGCCTTGCCAATCGAGCGTTCTAAGCGAGACAAGTCCTTGCGCAATTGACGCTCATCGGCGGCACTGAGGCCTGCCTGACTCCCCGATCCAGCTTCACCTTGGTCAAAGCGTCCGGCCACGGTCACGGCCGCTTTGGTGCGACGCAACTGCAGGTACTGCTCGACTTCACCGGGCAAGTCCAAGACTTTGCCATCGCCCAACAGCCCCACAAAGGTTTCACACACGCGCTCAAGGAAGTACCGGTCGTGCGAGACCACTAGCAAGGTTCCGGCAAACGAATCCAACAGGTCTTCAAGAGCCGTCAGTGTCTCCACGTCGAAGTCGTTGGTGGGTTCGTCCAGGACCAGCACGTTGGGTCCGCCCATGAGCAAGCGCGTGAGCTGTAGCCGGCGACGCTCACCTCCGGACAAGTCCCCTACCGGTGTCCATTGGGCGTCTGCACCAAATCCCAACCGCTCACACAATTGCGAAGCCGTTAATTCCCGCCCCTTACCCAATTCCACCCGCTGAGCGATCTGTTCCACTGCTTCCAAAACTCGCCACGTCGGGTTCAACTCTTCTAAGTGCTGCGACAAGAACGCGGGCTTGACCGTCACACCGGTGACCAGGCGCCCAGATGAGAGCTTGAGGTTGCCTAACAGCGCCCGCAATAACGTGGTCTTACCCGCGCCATTGACGCCGACGATGCCAATGCGCTGACCAGGTCCGATATTCCACGTGACGCGGTCCAGTAACTCGCGTTCACCCAAAGCAATCGATGCATCGTGGAGTTCCAGAGCAGTCTTGCCCAGCCGAGCGCCCGCAAAAGCTAAGAGTTCAGCGGTGTTACGAGGAGGTGGCTCTTGTGCGATGAGTTCGTT
>CALQPL010000190.1 GCA_943332445.1 Bifidobacterium breve | reverse complement strand
CAGCGGTGGCGAGCAACAGATGCTTGGTCTGTCCAAGGCGCTCATCACCAAGCCGAAGATCTTGGTCGTTGATGAGTTTTCCCTCGGGCTAGCCCCCATCGTGGTTGGCGAGCTTTTGGAAATGGTGCGCCAACTCAACGCACGAGGCACTGCCATCTTGGTTGTTGAGCAATCCGTCAACGTTGCCCTGAACTTGGTAGACCGCTGTTACTTCATGGAAAAGGGCGAGATCGTCTATGAAGGAAACGCCAAGGATCTCCTCGCCCAGCCGGAACTCGTCCAAGCCTTGAGCCTGGGTGGCCATCCAAATACTGCCGAATCCGATCCCGTCACCCTTGCTAAGTCTGGGAGCCCCGCATGAACATTGGTGGATTCGACCTTTCGTTCGCCAACATTTTGAGTGGACTCTTCACGGGGTTCCTCTACGGCCTCTTGTCCATTGGGCTCGTGCTGGTGTACCGCGCTAGCCGGTTCATCAACTTCGCCCACGTGGCTATCGGAATTTTTGCCGCTTCCATTTTCGGTGCCATCGTTGCTAAACAGGGTTTGCCCTACTGGCTGATGTTCCCGGTTGGCATCTTGGCCGGAGCGCTCATCGCGGCCGGTGTCGAATGGGGATTTGTTCGTCGCATTTCCGACGCCCCTCGCGTGCTTGGAACCGTTGTCACCTTGGGTCTGGCTCAGTTCCTCATCATTTTTGGCTTGGTAGTCAACCAAAGCAATGCATCCGGTCGCTTGTTCCCCAAGCCAGCGCTTCCAGGGTTCCTCACTGGTCTCAAGCTAGGCACGACGACCATCCAACCTTCGTTTGTCGCCATCGTTTTGCTTGCCCCCTTCGTTCTGCTCGCGCTGTCGCTGTTTCTTCGCCGCTCGCGTTACGGACTAGCGATTCGAGCCGCTGCCGACAACCCCGATGCTGCTTCCTTGGCCGGAGTTTCGGCAAGCCGCATGGTCACCTTGTCCTGGGGAATCGCTGGGGCTATCGCTGCGTTCTCTGTGATCTTGGTGTACCCGACCATTAACTTGCCAGACAAGGACTTCCTCGGTCCATCGCTTCTGGTCTTGCCGCTAGCCGGAGCCGTCCTTGGCCGCTTCCAAAGTTTGCCCATCGCCTTCTTCTCCTCCGTTGGCATCGGAGTCGCAGCCCAGGTCTTGGCGAGCAATCAAAACTTGCCCGGCCTCCCGCAACTTGCCTTGGTCATCGTGGTGTTTGCTGGCTTGCTCCTCCAGCCCAAACTTTCTTCTCGTCGTGACGAAGACCGCGGTGAGTGGAACAAGTTGTATCCACCCCAGTTGCCGACTCAAATTCGTCGACTCTTCACCGTTCGCCTGATTACGCCGCTCATCTCAGTCATCGCTTTGGCCTTTGCGGTGTATATCGGACTGACCGTAACCAATAAGACGGCCACGATCTTGACGTTCGCCGTCGGCTTCACCATCGTGGGCCTGTCCGTGGGCGTGCTGACCGGAGTTGCCGGGCAGCTCTCCCTGGGTCAATTCGCCTTCGCCGCTATCGCGGGCACCGTTGCCGTCAAGGTTTCAGCCTCGACCGGACAGTTCTTCCTTGGGCTTCTGGCTGGCGTAGTTGTTGGCGCCATTGTCTCGGCATTGGTCGGCATCCCCGCCCTTCGACTGCGCGGGCTTGCCCTTGCTGTGAGCACACTTGCCTTCTCTTTTGCCACCTCGGCTTGGTTGCTGCGCCAAGAAATTCTTATCGGCCCGACCGCCTCGGGAATTCGCGTTAAGCCGTTGCAGATTTCAGGTATTGATGTCGATTTCAGTTTGCCGAAGAACTACTACCTCTTTTCTCTGGTGTTCCTCGTCATTGCTTTCCTGATCGCAGCGAACATCCGTCGCACCGGTTTGGGCCGAGTCCTTCGCGCACTGCGTGACAATGAAAGCGCAGCACGAGCGTTCACTATTGCTGCCCCGTACCGCAAACTTCAGACGTTTGCTATCGCAGGTGGAATTGCTGGACTTGGCGGCGTCATCATCGCTAACTCGGTCACGACCCTGACACCGGATTACTTCAAGGGCGCCTTCAGCGTTGATGTGGTTTCGCAAAGCGTGCTCGGAGGTTTAGGTGTACTTCCTGGACCAGTGATCGGTGCGCTCTACAGCCGCGTCCCCCAACTAGTGACACTGAACGAATTCATTCCACCCTTGTTAATCCTGCTCTCAGTCATCATCATTGTTCTGATTCCGCGTGGTCTGGGTGGACTGCTTGTTCGCGTGCGCAATTCCGCCGCCTTTGGCCTGGCCCGCTTGCAAGGTGTCGATCCACAAGCCGCCATTCGCTTTGATGAAGGAGAAATCGACGGTGAGGACCGTCGTATTGCCGTGATCGATGTGACGCCACTGAAGCAAAACTCTGGTCGTGATCCGTTTGTCGGAATCGATCCACAGGCGTTGCCACCCATTCTTCAAGTCACGGGAGCAGCGCGTTCATTCGGAGGCATCAAGGCCGTTACCGGAGTGGACTTGGCCGTCCAGCCTGGCGAGATCTTGGGAATCATCGGACCGAACGGCGCCGGCAAAACCACCTTGTTTGAAATCATTGCCGGTTTCACTGCACCCGACAGCGGTTCCATCGTGTTCAACGGTCGCGACATCACCAAGCTCTCTCCAGAGGCTCGGGCCAAACTCGGTCTCGTACGTTCGTTCCAGGCTGCTCGGTTGTACCCAACGATGAGCGTTCTGGAAACCGTGATGGTCGCTATGGAACGCACCGCTCCTACCAGAGTCACGAGCTCGCTACTGGGCTTGCCCATGGCTGATCGCGCCAAGAAGGCGCGCGCCATGCAGTACCTCGAAGTGATGGGGCTCGATTATTTGCAGGCCAAGCCAGTGGGTGAGCTGTCCACCGGAACGCGCCGCATGGTGGAAATCACCTGCATGCTGGCGCTCGATCCACAAGTTCTCTTGCTCGACGAACCCGCCGGTGGAATTGCCCAATCTGAGGGTGAGAGTTTGGTTCAACTTCTGACCGGAGTTAATCGCGATCTGGGAACCACCTTGGTGGTGGTGGAACACGACCTTCCCCTGCTCTTCCGTCT
>CALQPL010000189.1 GCA_943332445.1 Bifidobacterium breve | reverse complement strand
GGCCCCGACCTTTCTGCCGTGGGCTGGGCGCTGGGGGTGGACCGGACGATCTTGGCGATGCAAGCCGAGGGCTTGCTCACCGAAAGCGCTTCGTCAGTCGATGTCTTTGCTGTTCCCATCGGTGCAGAGAGCGCGGCAGTGGCTTTTGACCTGGTGACCCAACTGCGGCGAGCTGGGGTATCGGCCGACCTAGCCGTTGATGGGCGGGGCCTCAAGGGCGCAATGAAGGCCGCGGATCGCAGCGGTGCGGCGCTGGCCCTGGTGATCGGGGAGCGCGACTTAGCCGATGGATCGGTGCAACTGAAGACCATGGAAACCGGTGAACAGGTGTCGGTTCCACTGGCACAAGTGGTCAGTGATGTCATTAACACTCTTAAGTTGAGCAAAGACGGAAGGAACCAGCAGTGATTCGCACCCGCGAAGCCGGATCGATTCGCGCCACCGACGAAGGAATCAACGTCGTTTTGGCTGGCTGGATTGCTCGTCGTCGAGACCACGGTGGCGTGGCATTTTTTGATGTGCGCGATGCTTCCGGAATTGTTCAGGTCGTTATTCATGACGCCGATGTGGCGCACGACCTGAAGAACGAGACGTGTGTGCAAATCACTGGCACCGTCAGCATTCGTCCGGCCGGCAATGAAAATGCTGACCTACCCACCGGTGCCATTGAGGTCGTTGCCGAGAACGTGGTCGTGCTGTCCACCTCTGCGCCATTGCCTTTTCAAATCGATGACCAAACCGAAGTGGGCGAAGAAGCGCGCCTGAAGTGGCGTTACCTCGACCTGCGTCGTAGCGGCCCTGCAAAGGCCCTGCGGATGCGCAGCGAAGCCAACCGTATTGCCCGTGAAGTGCTGCAAAAGCACAACTTCGTTGAGATCGAAACCCCCACGCTGACGGCATCAACCCCGGAAGGTGCCCGAGACTTCCTGGTTCCCGCTCGTCTTAAGCCCGGAACGTGGTACGCCCTGCCACAGTCCCCACAGCTGTTCAAGCAACTGCTGATGGTGGCTGGCATGGAGCGGTACTACCAAATTGCTCGTTGCTACCGCGACGAAGACTTCCGTGCGGATCGTCAGCCGGAGTTCACCCAACTCGATATTGAAATGTCTTTCGTTGAACAAGACGACATCATCGCGTTAGGTGAAGAGGTCGTGCGGGCCTTGTGGCAAGGCACGATCAACCACACCATTGGCGAAATTCCCCGCATGACCTATGCGGACTCGATGGAAAAGTACGGAACCGATAAGCCGGACCTGCGCTTTGGGCTAGAACTCACCGACTTGACGCAGTACTTCTCAGCCACCGAGTTTCGCGTGTTCCAAGCCGAACATGTGGGGGCTGTGGTCATGCCCGGCGGCGCCAGCCAACCACGTCGTCAGTTCGACGCGTGGCAGGAATGGGCTAAGCAACGTGGAGCTCGAGGTCTGGCCTACGTCAGTTTTGACGAAAGTGGAGAGCTGACCGGACCGGTAGCCAAGAACTTGACCGATCAAGAGCGCGAAGGCCTCATGGCCGCTGTTGGCGCAAAGCCAGGCGACTGTGCCTTCTTCGCTGCTGGCAAGCGCTCAGAGGCCTTGGGTCTGCTCGGAGCGGCTCGACTGGAAATTGGTAACCGCTGTGCATTGATCGACCACAGTCAGTGGTCTTTCGTCTGGGTTATTGATGCGCCCATGTTTGAAGCGATCACTGATGACGATGGCAACGATGGCTGGACCGCTGTTCACCACCCCTTTACGGCTCCCAATGCTGACTGGGCCGACACGTTCACGCAACAACCCGGTGATGCACTTGCTTGGGCCTACGACATTGTCTGCAACGGTAATGAAATCGGTGGTGGTTCTATTCGTATCCACCAAGGTCAAATGCAGGCTGATGTTTTTAATGTTTTGGGAATCACTTCGGAAGAAGCCGAAAGCAAATTTGGGTTCTTGCTCGAAGCCTTTAAGTACGGTCCACCTCCGCATGGCGGCATTGCTTTGGGCTGGGACCGCATTTGCATGTTGCTGGCAGGTGCTAACTCATTGCGCGAAGTCATCGCCTTCCCCAAGACCGGTGGCGGACACGATCCACTGACAGGTGCACCAACGGTGATTACGCCTCGTCAAAGGCTCGAAGCCGGCATTGACGCGAAGCCTGAGCTAAACCAGGAGTAATCGCAGTGGTAGCCCAGCTTGGTGTACACCGTGCGGGCTGAATCGTTGTCTGCATGCATGCCCAGCGTCACGAGCGGGAATTCGGTGAGCAGTTGCTGGGTCAGCCAGCCGGTGACGGCCAGCGCCAAGCCTTGTCCGCGATGGTCTGGGTGAGTGGCCACGGACGCGAGGTGAGGCTTACCTGCGATGCGCATGGTTTCGGCCGCGCACGACACCACTGATCCCGAAGAATCCACGATGCCCGCCCATCGCGTGGCCAGGGGATTTTCCGGTCCGGCCCAGTGCGTAGGTGAAGCAAGGTTGAGGAGTTCCTTGATCTGCGAGGCGACACCCTGCTCGCTGCCATCAAGCCACTGCACCTTGTCAAAGAGCGGCGTGGGTGTTGGTGAGGTGTCGGTCCACCACCAATCCCACGGCGCACCCTGACCTTCGTGGGCCCAGGAGATCCCACGCAGATCCAAAGATGCTCGTAGGGATTCATACGCCGCTCGCGGGATCGTGCAGCCAGACAGTTGGCCACCATCGAGCACGCTGGGGTGATCAGTCAGGCAAGCAGAGATCAAATCAACACTGGCATCCGGTTGGCCGACCACAGTGGCCCACGGTTGATCGCGCATGTTGGATGAATCTTTAACAAAGCACACCGCCACGACTTCGCCCGCCTGTGTTGCGGAGTAGGCGCTGAGGAGCTCACCGGCCGCAAGTTCGCAGGACATATAGGGCTGACCTGCTGGCCAGGCGACGAGGGAGTCTGGATCCTCGACGGTTCGGATGTCCAATTCAGGCGTGCTCATACCTACTAGTGTGACGGCAATGTCCTCCGACGACCTGTTTAGCGCCGCAGCTGATGCTCGTGTCCGACTGCCCTTGGCGGCGCGCATGCGCCCTCGAACCTTGGACGAGGTGGC
>CALQPL010000188.1 GCA_943332445.1 Bifidobacterium breve | reverse complement strand
GAGCCGCCATTCGGTTACCGGTGCGCCAGCAACTGCTGCATGGAACACATCAGGTCGATCAAGTACTGCAAGAGCGGCCAAGTAACCACCAAAGGACCAACCGCGGATACCAACTCGGCTTCGATCAAGCTTGCCGGGGAATTTCGCGGTCACGAGTTCGAGTGCGCTGACCTGATCGTCAAGCACTCCGCTTGCGAGGTCGTCCTTAACTGACTTCTCCCACGATGGACTGCCAGGCATTCCGCGACCATCAGTCACGACAACAACAAAACCTTGGTCGGCCCACCATTGCGCTGTCAGGAAGGCCGAACCTGCGTTGACTACGCGCTGACCGTGCGGGCCACCATAAGGATCGAGCAGTACTGGCAAGGCCTGACTGGGCAATTGCCCCTGTGGGAACAGCACGGCGATGCGCAAGTGGGGTTCATCGCTGTCGACCCGATAAACCACGGGCGTGACGCTCGGGGCTTCGGCAAAGGACTCAACAGTGTGAATTCCATGAGCGCTGGTGACGACAACATCACTGGCCGTGGCGTCGAGACTGTTGCGAGAGGTTACCGATGTCCCACCGCGCGATGTGCCGGAGTTCCACCCTCCGACGGTGAGTTGCACCAGACCATCGGCTGCATTCCATGACCACAGGTCGCACACCCACGAGTCGCGACTCGGGCAGGCGCTGAAGAATACCGTCTGGGAATCAACACCGGTGATGGCGCGAACGTCCCAGCCGATCGGCGATACCGGTTCGTCGTTGATGAAGAGTCGTCGATGATCGTTGTCGTGGTCGTCGTGAACACTGACGAGCTGGCCTGACTCGGTGCGCACTGGCGATCCGCTGATCAATTCCACCCACTCAGGATCGGTGGTTTCACTCAGTACGTTGGTCGACCCATCGGGACCAACCGTGAGGATTTCGTAGCGGCGCTGATCGCGCGATTGCACGACGAGGAGCTCGCCGTGGGAGTCCGTGATGACATCAACGAGGTATTCGTAAGTCCTGTGGTCCCAGTTGATCTCTGCCTGTGAGCCATCAAGCCCCATTCGGTGCAAAGTCACGGCTGCGTTGGTAGTTCCGGCAGCTGGATAGCGGGTCATCATGGGTGAATCGGGGTCCACGGGGTTCTCGATGACGAGCTCGGCGACTTCTGACACGTCAGTGCGCTGGACGAGCAGGGCTGAGCCGTTGTGGGTCCACCACGTTCCGCGGGTGCGATCCATTTCCTCACCGGCGATGAAGTCGGCGATGCCCCACGTGACATGTGGCGATGTTTCAGTCGGGGTGATGCGCACCGCAGAAGTGCTCGCCAGTCCGGTGAGGTCGTGAACCCACACAGCGTTGTCGTGAACAAAGCAGATGCGTCGACCGGAGCGATCGATGCGAGGATCAATCACGGGGGAAGGCAAAGCAAGTTCGGTGACGACTGCTGACTTCACGTCCACCAGGAATGCGATGCCATTAATAGTCACGACCGCTCGTGTGCAATCAGCATCGGTGGAGTACGTCACGATTCCGCCTGCGACTTCGCGCGCACGCTCGCGTCGGGCACGTTCTTCAGCAGGAATGTCCCCATCACGGGAAAAACTCATGGCTACTGGATCAGCGACACAGATTTCTTCGCCGGTGGCGACATCGAGAACCCACAGACAGTTGACCGAGTCCGTGCCGTGCCGAGAGCGCAGGAATAACACCCGCGAGCCGTCAGCACTAATGGCGAAGGTCCGAGGGGCGCCCAGGCGAAACCCTCTGGTCAGGGCTGATCTGCGCGGGAATGAATCGGTACTCACGCCTTGATCCTGCCAGCAGGACGCCAGCAATGCGCACGCCTACGATGGTTCCATGGCTAAAGGTCGCTTGCTCTTTGTTCACGCCCATCCCGATGACGAAGTCATCGGTAGCGGGATCGCTATGGGTAAGTACGTGCGCGAGGGCCATCAGGTCACGCTCGTCACGTGCACGTTGGGCGAAGAGGGCGAAGTGGTGGTTCCAGAACTAGCCAACCTCGATTCCGCGCACGATGACCAACTCGGTGCCCATCGCCAGGGTGAACTGGCCAAGGCAATGCAGATCCTGGGTATTACTGATCATCGCCAGTTGGGTGAGCCTGGTCGCTATCGCGATAGCGGAATGATGGGAACGGAACAAAACGCCCGCGAAGATAGCTTTTGGCAAGCAGACTTAACGAAAGCTGCCACCGACATGGCAGCGGTGATTCGCGAAGTGCGACCACATGCCCTGGTCACCTACGACGAGTTTGGTGGCTACGGTCACCCAGACCACATTCAAGCTCACCGAGCTGCGATGTATGGCGCAGTGTTGGCCGCTGCTCCTTCGTACAAGCCCGAGCTTGGTGAAGCCTGGGATGTGCCAAAGATTTATTGGACTGCCTTCCCGGTTTCTAATGTTGAGCGCACGCGCAAGGTGTTGGCTGAGCGTGGCATCGACTTCTTTTCCAATGATGAAGCTGAAGGCGGTCGTCCGTGGGCTTGCCCTGACGAATTTGTCACCACGTCGATTACTGACCTCGGTCTTGAACCGACCAAGATCGAAGCCCTGTTGGCGCACGAAACCCAGATTGCCAAAGACGCCCCGTTCCTGATGATTTCTCAGATGGTCGGGCCTGAAGGCTTAGGCACCGAGCACTTTCGGCTCGTTCGTGGCCAGGTGGGAGCCACGAGCGGCGAGTTCAACCGCGAGGACGATTTCCTATCCGGGCTTGACCTCTAGGACTCCCAGGGGATCGCACCCCTCGGCCTAACGGCTATTTCTTTGCCTGCGGCTAGCCCAAATGGGTGATCGCGCACGCGCCTAAGTCAACGAGAACACGAAACTGCTTTCACACGCGAAAACTGTGCGTTGAGGAGGCATGTATGTGGGGATCCGGGAAGCTCAATAAGCGCACGATTTTGCCTAGTCAAACGGCAACGTTGACGCCTTCCCCTGCGCCTGCACCTGATGGTCTGCCCGCTCTTATTGCTGCTCGTACTGCTGATGTTGGCCGCAACCGTGAGAAGCAACGCCGCCGCCGTCTACGCGCCATGGCGTGGTTTCTCGGAGTACCTGCGGCTTTCTTATGGTTCCGACTTGCTGTTGGTGATCCCTTCAATGTCTTTTCGTTCCCCGATTTTGATCCACTCGTGGTCATGCCCTTG
>CALQPL010000187.1 GCA_943332445.1 Bifidobacterium breve | reverse complement strand
AGCGCTGGCTAGAGATTATGGAGATCGCTCACGGACTGGGAGTCGAATCCACCGCAACGTTCATGATGGGCACCGGCGAGACCAATGCTGAGCGCATTGAGCACCTGACGATGATCCGCGATGTGCAAGATCGCACCGGCGGCTTTAGATCCTTCATCCCGTGGACTTATCAACCCGAAAACAACCACCTCAAGGGCCGCACGCAGGCCAGCATCCTTGAGTACCTGCGCATGGTGGCGATTTCGCGACTGTTCTTTGACAACATCACGCACCTGCAAGGTTCCTGGCTCACGGTGGGCAAGGACGTCGGCCAGCTGACGTTGCACCTGGGCGCCGATGACTTGGGTTCGGTCATGTTGGAAGAAAACGTCGTGTCATCGGCCGGTGCGAAGCACCGCAGCAATCGTGGCGAGCTCATTCACTTGATGCGCACGGCTGGTCGCACTCCGGCTCAACGCAACACGTTGTACGAAATCATCGAAGTTCATGACGACCCAGCTAACGACCCTGTTGATGATGGTGTGGTCTCGCATTTCGCCTCGATCGCTGTTGATCGTGGAGTGCTTCCGGTACTGACTGATTCTTAACATCAATGGGCCCTGAACTGAACGTACGTGGGCGAGTGGGGTGTAGTCATGAGTGAGCGCGTGAAGCAACTTCGTCGGCTGCAAGATCGGTATTCGCTTTGGCTGTTCCTGGGCACATGTGTTGTCTTTGTCATCACGGCAAACCGGATCGACATCAATGTCATTAATGACACCTTGTTTGTTGCTCGACCGGCCTGGACCTTGGCTACCCAAGGCTCACTCAACCTTGAGAACCTGCCTGCCTTTCCGGGAACTTCGTGGACGTTCTTGTTTGATGGACACCAACGCACCGATCGTTTCCCTGGGGCAATTTTGTTCACGGTTCCGTTTTCTTTCGTGATCCGCACGGGGACTTTTTCGTTGATCTCTTCCGGGGTGGCAGCTGCTGTGGCATGCGCGGGCGCTGTCACCTTGATGCATCGGGTCTTGCTCACCTTGGTGTCAAGAAAGACCGCCCTGGGTGCGGCTCTGGTGTTGGCCTTGGGGACGTCAGTGTGGTCGGTGGCTTCCGACGCGATCTGGACCGAAGGACCGACGATGCTGGCCCTGGGGCTCTCGATGTGGGCCCTGACGCAACAACGGTGGTTCCTGGCCGGAGCCGGATATGCCTTTGCGATTTTGTGTCGCCCGCACACCGCAGTTTTTGCTTTGGTTGCTGGGGTGTGGGAGAGCCGACAACGGCGATCGTGGCTGCCGATGATCAAAGTGGGAGTCGTCAGCGCCGTTGGCTTTGCCGGTTTGCTGGTGTGGAACAAGGTCAATTCGGGGCAGTGGGACATCTTTCCCGGCACTTACGGTGGTCGCATTGCTAGCGCAACAAATACCAATCCGGGCGGACAAGCCACGTCCTTTGAATGGACCAATGACCTCATCTCCACCTTCTTTGCCCCACTTCGCGGCGTCTTCGTTTATTCGCCATTTCTCCTGTTGGTGTTGCCAGGGCTTCGCCGCGCGTGGAAGGTCGCACCGACCTGGGTGCGATCCAGCGCCATCGGTGGTGTGGTCTATCTCGTGGTGCAGCTGGCCGGTAACTCGTGGATTGGCGGCCCAATTTTCGGTTACCGCCTGATCTTGCCGAGTCTGTTCGCCTGGTGGCCCCTGCTCGTCCTGGCGTACCAACAGTGGACCGTTCGTCGCGCCTGGTCGCGGATCACCTTCTATGTGTTGGCCTTGGTATCTATCTGGTGGTTTGCGCAAGGAGCCTTGGTGTTCCCGGTGGAGTACTTCTATACGAATCCGTTGGATTATGTGTACTGGCGATCGTGGAATGTTCCCCTCTTTGCCCGGTTCGCTGGCGTGAGTGGCTGGATCTTCGGTCTCGCGGCTGCCGCGGCTGTAGCGGGTGCGGTGTATGTGACCAACGATCCTGAGCCTGTTTCGGTCACCAAGCCCAGCACGAAGCAACCTAAAAAGAAGCAGGGCAAGAAGTCGCAGTCAAAGAAGTCCGGCTAACCTGAAACCGTGACTGCCACCTTGCACACGGCGCCTGTCGTCGTCACCAATGCACCGACCACCGGTAGCGATGATGCCGGTGTGATTCGTGACGGCGCAGTGCTGATCGACAATGGCGTCATCGCCGACGTGGGTCCGGCTGCAGACCTGGCCGCTAAGCACCCGACAGCTAAGCGTCGTGATCATGCGGGAGTGCTTACCCCTGGGTTGGTCAACGCGCATTCGCATTTGCAGTACGCCGCCTATGCCGATCTTGCTTCCTCAGGGTTGCCGTTTTCGCCCTGGATCGCTCAAATGGTTGAGCGTCGCCTGGTGACCACCGATGAGCAGTGGGCTGAATCTGCCCGCACGGGTGCTTTCCTTGCTTTGCGAAGCGGCACAACAGCTGTTGCTGACATCGTCACCGACATCCCTGCCCTGGCTCCGATTGCTCGCAGTGGCTTGCGCGGAATTAGCTATGTCGAAGCCTTGGGCGCTGACGACGATCAATGGAATGCCGACCGGGCTGGGGAAGTCGACAACGCCCTTGATGTCGCGATGGCTCAAACGCGAGCAGCCGGGATTTCACCGCACTCGTTGTACACCTTGAGTCGGCACGCTTTTACTGAGTCGATGCGCCGAGGTCGTGAATTGGGCCTGCGTGCGCACACGCACTTGGCCGAGTCTGCGGATGAAGTCGAGTTCGTGGCAGTGGGTACGGGTTTGTTGGCCGATATGGCAAACAACATCGGCTGGAAGATGGACGCGATTTCTTGTGGTGGTTTTGCCCACACCCCAACCACTGAACTCGATGGCCTCGAAGGTTTGGGTGCCGATGTTCATGTGGCGCACGGAGTGCATTGCGATTCCGCTGATCGGGCGTTGTTGCGCGAGCGCGGAACCGCTGTCGCGATTTGTGTGCGCAGTAACAGGATTCTTGGTGCGGGACGCCCGCCCATTGCTGACTACTTGGCTGAGGGTTCACCCATCGGTATCGGCACGGATTCGTTGGCCAGCTCACCATCCTTGGACCTTTTAGAAGAAGCCCGTGCTGCACGTGACCTCGCCCTCTCCCAGGGCTATAACCTCCCTGACCTGAATGCGCGGATCTGGCAGGCCATCACTCTTGGTGGTGCTTTTTGTCTGGGTCTGGATGGTCGCGAACTTTCGGGT
>CALQPL010000186.1 GCA_943332445.1 Bifidobacterium breve | reverse complement strand
GTCAAAGACGAGGGCCTGCACACCGTGTGCCAAGAAGCCGGTTGCCCGAACATCTTTGAATGCTGGGAAGACCGCGAAGCCACCTTCCTCATCGGTGGGGACCAATGCACGCGTCGCTGTGATTTTTGTCAGATTGATACCGGCAAGCCTGCACCCCTCGATCGTGATGAGCCACGACGCGTAGGTGAATCCGTCAAGACGATGGGCTTGCGCTACGCGACCGTCACCGGTGTTGCGCGCGATGACCTCGAAGACGAGGGCGCCTGGCTTTACGCCGAGACGATTCGTCAGGTGCACGAACTCAATCCCGGCTGTGGTGTGGAGATCTTGGTTCCCGATTTCCATGGTCGCCCCGAGCTGTTGCAACAGGTCTTTGACGCCAAGCCCGAAGTCTTCGCACACAACCTCGAAACCGTCCCGCGAATCTTCAAGCGCATTCGGCCAGCCTTTACCTACGACGGTTCGCTTAATGTCATCAGTCAGGCCCGGGCTGCTGGATTGATTACCAAGTCCAACCTGATCTTGGGGATGGGTGAAACCCTGGACGAAGTTGAACAGGCTCTCCAAGACCTGCACGAAGCCGGCTGTGACCTGATCACCATCACGCAATACCTGCGCCCCAGTTCACGCCATCACCCCATCGACCGCTGGGTTGATCCCAGCGAGTTTGAGTACCTCGACACAGTCGCACAGGAAATCGGTTTCGCCGGAGTGATGTCTGGACCGTTGGTGCGTTCGTCCTACCGCGCAGGTCGCCTCTATGCCCAAGCCCAGGCCGCTCGCACCAATCCGGTCAACGCCACATGAGCACTGCACGCTCGAACGAACCGATTGTTGACCGCGCATACGGGCCCATCATCACT
Organism: Bifidobacterium breve; assembly: GCA_943332445.1. Classification (GTDB taxonomy): domain Bacteria; phylum Actinomycetota; class Actinomycetes; order UBA12327; family UBA12327; genus AcAMD-2. The sequence continues at coordinate 2,342 of CALQPL010000186.1, read as the reverse complement.
TTTACTCGCTTTGGATTCATGAGTCTGCGCCTCAAACTCATGATCACCGGGTCTGAAAACATTCCAGCTACCGGTGGCGCGGTGTTAGCCGCAAACCACACCGGATACATGGACTTCACATTCATCGGTGCCGCTGCGCGCGAACGCGGACGCTTGGTGCGCTTCTTGTGCAAGAAGGAAATCTTTGATCACCCGCTCGGCGGTCCCGTGATGCGTTCAATGCATCACGTCAGCGTTGATCGCGAAGCCGGCACGGCCTCGTTTTCGCAATCCTTGCGGCTACTCAAAGCCGGCGAATTGATCGGAATCTTTCCCGAGGGCACCGTGAGTCGCTCCTTCGAGCCCATTGAATTTCAAAGTGGCGCCACCGCTCTAGCTGCCGCCTCCAACGTGCCCCTGATACCCATAGCGATCTGGGGTTCCCAGCGCGTGTGGACCAAGGCCCGCAAACCCGCCTTCCCCAGTCACCGCACGCCCATCATGGTGGCCGTCGGCGAACCGATGTTCTTTGAACGTCGAGAAGACCACGATGCGGCCACCGAGCGGGTGCGCGAACGCATCGCTGAAATGCTCACAGCCCTGCAGGTGGCCTATCCCGATCAGCCACGCAACAACAACGACCGCTGGTGGGTCCCAGCTCGCCTTGGCGGAACAGCCCCCACTCCTGAAGAGGCTGCCGAATTGGAAATCCAACGCCGAGCCGAAAAGCAAGCCCGCAAGCAAGCAAAGGACTAGTCAACTCATAAGGTTGCACCTATGGCCACAAAGAACACCGCGGAAACCCCTGCCAAACCCCCACGCTTTGAGCGACTGCGTCAAATAGGCCAGGCCTATTCCATGACCGCCAAGGTCGACAAGTTCGTCGGACTGATCACCTTTGCGTTCTTCATGCTCGGCTGGGGCGTGTTCGTTGCAGTCGGCATCATCGTCAAGCTCGAGGTGTACTTCGCTGTCATCGGCTTTGCGGTTGGCATCTTGGTTGCGTTGATCATGTTTGGTCGTCGCGTGGAGCGCGCCGCCTATGCCCAGGTTGCTGGACAGCCTGGAGCTGGTGCAGCAGTAGCCGAAGGTGTTCGTGGCTGGACCGTCACTCCCGCTGTTGCAGCCACACGTCAACAAGATCTCGTCTCGCGCGCAGTGGGGCGCCCGGGCATCGTGCTCATTGGCGAAGGCGACATCAACCGCGTCCGCGGCTTATTGCAAAACGAGACCAAGCGCTTGTCCAAGCTGGTCGCTGACACCCCGGTTCACGAGATCATCGTGGGCGAAGGCCCCGGCACCATCCCCCTGGCCAAAGTTCAGCGCAGCCTGCAAAAACTCCCCCGAGCCCTCAAGCCAGCCGAGGTCACTGAGGTGCGTCGACGCCTAGCCGCGCTGGGCGGAATGATGGAACAAATGCCGATCCCCAAGGGTCCGATGCCCAAGGGCGGACGGGTTCCACGCGGTAAACAGCGCTAATTGGGTGAACTTTTACACTTGCGCGGGGGTGACCACCTGTGGATAACCTAGGTATCGGGCACAATATGACAACAACACTGCCCGAGGAGGACTGATGCGCCAGCGCTCGTACTCCTCACTCATGCCGTTAACCCGACTGCGTCTGCGGGCGAGTTCAGGAGAATCCGGCGCAGCAGCCGTTGAGTTTGCGCTCATTGTGCCCATTTTCCTTGTATTGGTTTTTGGCGTCATTGAGTTCTCCTTCATGTTCAACCAGCAGAGCGCAATCAACTCGGCCAGCAGTGATGTATCGGACCAAACTGCCAATGCGCCAAGCGGTCGTGAAACGGTTGCGAAAACCGTCATGCTCCAGAACTCAAAGAACTTCATCGAAGGCGACTACTTCTACCTCTACCAACCAGATGCCAACGGGGATCCAGTGGGGGCCACTGACCCGGACCCATGTCCCTACACCTCGTGCATCCTGTATGACTACATCAACGGTCAGTTCGTCAAGAGTGTCGTGTCAGCAGCGCCGGCGGCACCTGTTGAAGCAGCACCCGTCATTTCCGATAACAACGACTACGTTCAAATCACCAAAACCGATTACACGAAAGAATACGGAAATGGCGAAAACTACTACAAAATTGATAGTGACTCGAATTTCTCCGAGTGCAACGGCACAGCTACAGCTACCAAATATCCGATTGGCAAGTCAGACTTCCATAATGGTGAGTCCGACAAACTCATTCCCCTCAAGAACGACTGGACTATTGAGGCGACGACCTACAGCGACAGCAGCAAGGATTGCTATGCCAAGCTTTACTGGTTGAAGCCATCCGTTTCCAATAGCTCGTACACCACTGGATCGCCGGCTGTCACGTACAACTTCCAGGATCCATCGG
>CALQPL010000185.1 GCA_943332445.1 Bifidobacterium breve | reverse complement strand
TCAGCGCTGTGAACTAAACCTAGTTCGGCTGGCGAGGCTTGCGCCGGCTGAACAACATCAACGTTGTCTAAAGCAAGCAATCCCAACTGATCCGCAAGATCCATCGTCAGGCGAACGCGAATAGGTGACAGCGGATGGCCACGACCAAAGTCATAGGCGACCATCGCGTCGTCCCACATAACCGCGACTGACTCACTCATTGAACCCACGCTACTCCGTGCGCAAGGCCACCACAGGGTCCAGGCGACCTGCTCGACGAGCTGGTGCCACACCAAAGAAGATCCCCACCCCAGCGGAGACCCCAAAGGCCAGCAACGGCGACCACCACGAAATCTGAGCCGGCAGTGGGGACAGGGCCGACGCCGCAAGCGATGCACTCACGCCCAGAGCAATGCCGATCAGCCCACCGATGGAGGTCAAGAGGACTGCCTCAATCAGGAATTGCACAAGGATGTCACGCTGGCGAGCGCCCAGAGCTTTCCGCAAGCCAATCTCGCGGGTGCGTTCGCGCACAGACACCAACATGATGTTGGACACCCCGACGCCACCGACGAGCAAAGAAATTGCCGCAATAGCCGCTAGCACCAAGGTGAGCAGTCCGAGAATCTGTCCAATGGTCCCCAAGATTTGAGTTTGCGTAACAGCCGAGAATTTGTCTCCTGGGTATTTCTCAGCCAACGCATCAAGAATGCGCTTTTGGATCGCCGGAATACTGTCGATGGTTGGAGCCTTTACCGCGAGCGCATCAATGCGCTCGACACCAAAGAGTCGCTGCGCGGATGTGACCGGCACGTGGATTTCAGCATTGCGGTCGACACCAAATGTTGAGCCGACATCAACAAAAGTGCCGATAATGCGAAAGCGCACTCCAGCGATAGTGATTTGTCGCCCGATCGGGTCCACATCGCCAAAGAGTTTGCGCGCAGACGATGAGCCCAAGACAGCAACGCGGCGTCGAGTATCCACATCGGCGGCCGAGATGTAACGCCCGCGTGCGATGGGGCGATCAAAGACATTAACCACGGTTTCATTGGTGCCATTAATCGTGGTGAAGACTTCCTTGTCGCCCACCCGAACCAATTCACCTGACTGAACAGTGGTGGCGACCGCGCTGGCGTCTCCGACAGCTCGGCCCAAGAGCTCAACATCGGTCAACTCCAGGCGACTAGCCGACGGCGCTCCCCCAATCTCCAAGCTCCCGGGCACTACAAGGATCAGGTTTGAGCCCAGACCTTCTACTTGCTTTTCTACTTCGGCTTTGGCGCCCGAACCAATGGCCACCAAGATCACCACGGCAGCAACACCGATGATCACACCCAGCATGGTCAAGATGCTGCGCAGGCGATTAGCGCGCAGGGCATCAAGGGCTACCCGAAAAGCTTCAGCGAACCTCATGGCGCCACCGATTGATCAGCGACCGAGTGTGCGCCATCATCGGACTCAATCAAGCCGTCCCTAATACGAATACGACGGCGAGCACGAGCCGCTACCTCGTGGTCATGTGTCACCAAAATCACGGCAACACCGTGATCGGTGTTCAACTGCTCGAGTAAATGCATCACATCGACGCCACTTTGCGTATCCAAGTTGCCCGTCGGTTCATCGGCCAGCAACAACGTGGGTTGCGAAACAAGTGCTCGGGCAATGGCTACGCGTTGCTGCTCGCCACCGGAGAGTTGCGTCGGTCGATGGTCAAGCCGATGCCCTAACCCCACAGACTCCAATGCGGCCCGAGCCCGCTCAATCCGTTCAGCACGGCCTGTTCCTCGGTACACCAACGGCATAGCCACATTGGCCGTAGCGCTAATACGAGGAAGCAGCTGGAACGACTGGAAGACAAAGCCAATCGTTTCATTGCGCAGTTGGGCTAGTTGAGTGTCATCCAAACTGGAGACATCGGTTCCCGCAATGCGCAGCGCACCGGTGGTTGGCCGATCCAGGCAGCCCAAGAGGTGCATCAGAGTTGATTTACCTGAACCAGACGGTCCAATGATGGCCGCATATTCACCGGTATCAATGCGCAACGAAACTCCGCGGAGAGCATTGACGACTACGCCACCTTCAAGTTCATAAGAACGCGTGACGTCGATTGCCTCAACTGCCGGCTCACTCATGAAAGTGACTGGCCCTCGCGCACACGATCAGCACCGCGAATCACGATCGTGTCGCCTACCTTCAATCCAGAAGCAATCGCAATGGTGTCGGCGCCTTGTGCACCCAAACGCACCACTCGCTTCTTGGCAACACCATCAACCACGATCCACACCGAGTCAGATCCCTGGTCACGGAAAACCGCCGACGCAGGAACCGAGATGGCAGCCCGATCGGTACGTACCTGCAATTGGGCAACAGCACTCATACCCGGTAAAGGACGTGGGGCACGCAGTCCGTCGGCAGTCGTTCCGCTGCCAAACGACAACCGCACGACATACGAGACCCCACCGCGCGATGATGTTGAGGGCGTCACACCCACGCTGGTGACGCGTCCTTGATAGTTCGCATCGGGGACAGCGTCCAACTGCACGTTCGCCTTAATTCCCGTCTTGACGAGCAAGATGTCGGTTTCATCAACCTGTGTTGTCAAAGTCAGGCCCGCTACATCAGTCAGCGTCAACAATGGTTGACCGGAAGACACCGGCAACCCCTTAGTTAAGGACCCACTCGACGAGGCCGAACTGCCGCCGCCACTGCCAAGGACGCTTGAGGCCAGACCTTGAAGTGAACTGGGTAGCTGGCTCAAGACACCAGAAGCACCACTTGAACTTGCACTCGCCACCGCGTCAAAGGTGACGATGCCGGACATGGGAGCTCGAATCGTCAGGGCTTTGACCGCATCGCGAGCAGCAGTTACTGCGAGATCAGCGGTCCCTCCCTGCGCGTTAACAAGTTGTGAAATGGATGCCAGAGCATTCGTGAGTGCATCATTGGTTGACGACGTCGTGGCGTTCACTTGCACGCGTGCTAAGGCGTATTGAGCTTTGGCTTGCGCGAGCGCAGTTTGTGCTTGAGTTTTGGCCGGTCCGGCTGGGAGGGCATCAATGGCCGTTTGTGCCGCTTCAAAAGCAGCATTCGCCGTCGCATCTGCTTGGGCCAGTGCGGTCGCTGCCGGAGTCGCCGTGGGCGTCGGGATGGAAACTGACGAGGACTGCGCTGCAGACTGTGCTTGCGCGAGCTGCTTTTGAGTCGACGGTGAGGAAATAACCGCGAGCTTTTGGCCCTTACGCAC
>CALQPL010000184.1 GCA_943332445.1 Bifidobacterium breve | reverse complement strand
GGTGGACGTCAAGAAGCTGGCATTGAAGGCGTTCAGGCCGCGGACAAGAACGGTCAGCAGGATGGAAACCAGCGGAACCAAGGCCGCTGTCAGAGCAGAAAGCAGCAACGTGGTGGCCAGGCGGTCAATCGCGTAGCGCTTTCCCTCAACGGCGAAGCTCAAACCGGTTTGCAAAACGATAAAGAGCAGGAAGGCGAATACCGCTGTCCCCGCTACTCCACTGACTGGCGAGATAAAGGAAAGCAAGGCGGAACCAGCGATGGCCGTTGCGCAGGTCGCCAATGTGGTCCAACGCGGAAGCTTGCGCTGTGACAACAGGTTATGCAGTTCGTCATCTGAAATCGTTCGATCAAGAATGGCCATTAGTTCGCCCCCGAGAAATCACGACGACGTTCGACGACAAGGCGCGCAGCCATGTTGACAGCAAAGGTGATGACGTAGAGCACCAAACCGGATGCGATGAGCGCGCCGAGTCCGATGCTGCCGGCTTCGTTCCACTTCAAGGCAATGTTGGCGGCAAAGGTGTTGCCGCCCGGTTCCGTGACTTGCCAATTGATTTTGAATGTTGCAGACAAGATCAAGGCCACGGCGATCGTTTCACCCAGCGCGCGACCCAGTCCCAGCATTGCGGCGCTGACCATGCCAGGGCGGGCGAAGGGGAAAACAGCGGTGCGCATGGTTTCCCAGCGGGTGGCGCCCAGGGCCAGGGCGGCCTCAATGTGCCCAGGTGGGACTTGGGCGAACACTTCGCGTGAGATAGCGGAGACGGTCGGCAAGATCATGATGGCCAGCACAACAGCGGCCAGGGCAATCGAGCGGGTGTAGATGTTTTGTTCATTGCTAAACAACGGGATGAAGCCAAAGTGATCGTCAAGCCAGCGCCACAGTCCAATGCTGTTCGGCATCAGGATTTGCAGGCCCCACAAACCAAAGATGATGGAGGGGACAGCGGCCAAGAGATCAACGATGTAGCCCAAGGTGGGAGCGAATCGCCTCGGCGCGTAGTGCGCGGTGTAGAGCGCAACACCAATACCGACGGGGACTGCAATAACCATGGCGATGACTGAACTGAGCAATGTGCCGAAGGCGAGTGCGGCGATGCCAAACTTCGGCTGCGCATCATCGGGAAACCAGGCTGAGGTGGTCAAGAAGCTCGCGGTATTTGCACTGAGTGCGGGAAGCGCCTTCCACAACAGGAAGACCCCAATGGCGCCCATAACGATGAGCACCACGATGCCAGAGCCTCGGGAAATACCAGCGAAGAGCGCATCGCGCGGACGCGAAGATTTACCCAAGGGGGCACCAACTGGCGCCTCTGGGTTGATCAACGTGGTCACGTCGTCATGCTCCCTCAAAGTGGACTGCTATCGGGGGAAGTTGGCGTATTGCCACGTGGGCACTCTTGCCGGTGTGGATCCACACACCACACGAGCCCCCACCCAGTAGGTGGAGGCTCGTGTCAGGTAGTGCTGGATTACGCGAGCGAGCTCACGGCCTTACGCACCGAGGTGAGCAGATCGCCGGTGATCGGGACGTATCCGATCTCCACCAACTTGGCCTGGGCTGCGTCGGAGGATGCGTAAGTCAGGAACGACTTGGTCAGTGCCAGGTCGGTTCCCGTCAAACCCTTTTGGCAGGTGATCTCGTAGGTCAGCAGCACGATGGGGTAGGTGTTGGCGTCCTTGATCGTGTAGTTGATCTTCAACTTGATGTTGTTTTCGTTGTCAACAATTTCGCCCACTGCTTTACCGATTGCAGCGGCTGCAGTGTCGGCGTTGGGCTCAACTGCGCCACCACCGTTGTCAACCTTGGCAACCTTCAACGCAGCGTCCTGAGCGAAGGAGAGCTCGACGTAGCCGATGGCGTTATCGGTGGACTTGATAGCAGCAGCAACACCGTCGTTGCCCTTGGCGCCCTGACCGCCTTCAGCCTTCCATTCCTTGGCGTTGCTGAGCTTCCAAACTTTGGGAGCAGCAGCGGTGAGGTACTTGGTGAAGTTGTCAGTGGTGCCAGAACCGTCTGAACGGTGGAACTGAGCGATGGTGGCGGCCGGCAAGGTGACGCCTTCGTTGATGGCCTTGATCTTGGGGTCATTCCACTTGGTGATCGAGTTGTTGAAGATTCCAGCGATCACGTCGGGGGTCAAGGTCAACGAGTCAACACCAGCAACGTTGTAGGCCAGCGTGATTGCGCCACCGACCATGGGAATGTGGATGGCTGCGCTGTCGGTGCAGCGCTTGTCAGCCTTGGCCTGGTCTTCTGGCTTGAGTGCTGAGTCAGAACCAGCAAAGGCGGTCTGCTTGTTGATGAAGTCAGTGACACCGGCGCTGGATCCAACGGCTTGGTAGTCAACAGTTGCACCAGAGCATGCGGATTGGTAAGCGTTAACCCACTCAGCAATGGCGTTCTTTTGCGCGGTGGATCCACTGGCCTTGATGGCGCCAGTTGAGCAATCAATCGTGGAGTCGGAGCTAGCAGTGTTGGAGCTTCCACCGCATGCACTGAGCGTGAGTGCGAGCACGGCAATGAGTGCTGCACCAACGACGCTCTTGCGCGAAGTGCTGACGTTCATCTGACCTCTTCTCGAAGGACCGCCACGGATTGGCGGATGTTGTCCTGATGAATGAAAAGTAAAGAGAGCAGGTAGCCAGACACCCTGAATTAGGTGAACAAAGGGTGAACAATCCCTAACACTTGGGACGCACTAGGGGCGGTGGCGCTCAAGACCGACCACCTGACCGGTGGTGATGCTCAGGTGAACGACGAAGAACTCACCCTTGCCCAGGTCGAAGTCACTGGGGGCCTGGAAACCCTTGAGAGCTTCAAGGAGCAGGGCAGGCATGACGTTTCCGTGTGAGCACAGAATCAAACCTTGACCACGGCCACGAGCGGCATCAATGAGTTGTCGGGCAGCCTCAACGCCAGTGGTGGGGTCTTGCTCAAACTCGCTTTCGCCCAGGATGTCGAGTTCGGCCAGCGGTTGGTTGACGAGCCCGGCATAGGGGCTGACGGTTTGCATGCAGCGCAACCACGGCGAACTGACCACGGACATTGGTTCATAGACCGATGACATGACATGAGCGAAGCGTTCGGCTTGTGTTCCGCCACGAGCGGTCAGAGGTCGCAGGTGATCGTCGTGCATCCATTCTTCGCGTGACTTGGCTTTAGCGTGACGAACTAACACCAGAGGAATGGTGTCGCGTGGTTGTAAAGCAAAGGCGTCGAGGACTGCGTGATCCGCCGGGTAGGTCATCAGCTCACGGGTC
>CALQPL010000183.1 GCA_943332445.1 Bifidobacterium breve | reverse complement strand
GTGGCTTTGTACATCACCTTGATTGAACTCAAGGCCCCAGTGTGGTTAGCGGTTGCGGTCCCGGCTCCGATGTTGCTCGATGGCTACCAAATTTTGATCGAGCATGTGGCGATGACCGAAGTGCTCTTTACCTGCTTAGTCATGGGCGCCCTTTTAGTGGCCATTCGGCGAAAATTCACCGTCGGATCCGGGCTTGTGGTCGGGGTGTTGATGGCGGCAGCGAGCCTGACGCGAACCGTTGCGATTCCGATCGTGGCGATCGCGGTTGCATACCTAGTGGTTCGGCGCGTGGGGTGGAAACCGGTGGTCGCCTGTGTGGGTGCGTTTACCTTGCCGGTGATTGCGTACTGCGGCTTGTTCTATAGCGCTTATGGCTCGTTCACCATCCAGCGCGATGGCCGGTTCTTGTATGCGCGAGTAGCTCCTATTGCTGACTGCTCGCGATTGACCTTGAGCCCGCCTGCTCAGCAACTGTGCGATGCCACACCGGTGAGCACTCGTCCGGGGAGCAACTTCTACGCCTGGGATCGATCCTCACCGTTTAACAAGATCCCCATCGGGACGGCCAGGAGCGCCGAGGCAGCCGAACGCGAAATCATCGGTCGTGAATTTGGCATGGCCGTCATTAAGCAGCAGCCGGTGGATTACGCGCGACTGGTGCTACGAGACCTGGGGCATTACTTCTCACCCGGTCGGTTTGCCAGCTACCAAGACACCCCTCCTTCCTGGTGGTCCTTCCCTCGCACAGCAGCTCGCGCCGATCAACAAATCGTTCTTAGTGGTTCAAACTTTGCTGACGATAAGGCGGATGTCTCACTGCAGTCCTGGGCGGCAACATTCCTGCGCGGCTGGCAGTCCATTCTGGGGACGCAAGGTTTGTTCTTGCTCCTGTGTTTGTTGCTCGGGGTTGCCGGCGCAGTCTTCGGCAAACGGCGCAAGGGTGGTGCTCGCCGAATTGATTCCTTGCTCTTTGCGGCTACCGGAACAGCGCTGATTGCGATTCCTTCGGCCACTTCAGTCTTTGACTATCGGTATGCGCTCCCGGCTGCCGTTCCCTTGTATGCCGCTGCCGGGTGGGGTCTGCTCTTGCTGTTGCAAGCTCGCGAATTGGCTGAGGTGGACGAACAAGAGGCTGCCGAACTCACCGCCGCTGAAGCAGTGGCCGCCAAAAACCGCCATCGTGCACGCAATCGCCTCACGCCGTGGCTGACAACGGCGGCCTTCACCATCATCGTTGGGGCGATCATTGCCGCTCCGATTCAACGAGCACCCGGGTATTTGCGCTATGTGAGCACTGGCGCTGAGCGGGGAGCCTTGGGTTATTCCAAGGACTCGATCGGGCCGTTGGAATCCCAACGAGATTGGACTATTCGTAATTTTGAGGGTGGTTCCATCTATGTTTCGCCGGTGAGTAACACCTACGTGGTCACTGCAGAGACGATGCAGGCCTATGCCGATGGGGGAGGCGCCGCAGTCTTTGGCCTTCCGATCACCGGCACATCCGTTCTGCGACGTGCAAGTGGCGAATCAGTTACCTGGTTTGAACGCGGTGCGATTGTGGTGTCCAAGGCACGGGGAGCGCGGTCAGTGTTGCCACCGCTCCTTGATGAGTGGTGCTTCCCCGCATCACCGTGTCAGCTCGGTGCGCCCTTGGCCAATGCGGAATCACAGGCTGATGGAACGCGGATTCAGCGTTTCACAGGAGGGACCTTGAGTGTTCGCCCCGATGGCACCGTGGAACAAAGCGATCGCAAGCCCAGCGGTGACTCGAGTGAAAAGCCTGTTGACGCGGTCTTGCCACCGGATGTTCGCGGCGACTAGCTCAAACAGCAGTTAGCGAGTGATGGGCTGCCACGCGCGAACAATGTCTCGCAACGAAATGATGCCGATGACTTCCCCGTGGTCAAGCACGACGAGGTGGCGGTAGCCACCCTTACGCATCGCATCCGTGGCCGCATCTAAAGTCCACTGCGGATCGGCATAGACCGCATCGCGAGCTAAGTGGTGAGACACCAGTTCACTATCAGGATCCTGGTACTCGGCAATGGCCATCACAATGGCGCGCTCACTGATGATGCCCACGCCGACATCGGGATCAATAACCACTGCTGACCCGACATGGGATTGAGCCATCTGTTGAGCGGCTTCTCGCAGGGTGTGGCTTGGACCCAAGGTAAGAACGGTGGGAGTCATGACGTCGCGGACAAACATGGTTGACCTCCTCAAGTTGGTGCTTTTCCATAGTCCTGCAAATCGGGTAGCAAAGACAGCCCTACTGACGATTTGTTTCCTTTGGCTGTGCCTAGGCTGAGCGTGTGAAGTCCGAGCTCAAATCCATCACTGGGGCCGATGTACGCCAGGTAATGCCTGCCCTTGCGGTCATGGGCTGGGTCACGATCGTTTTGGCCCTCGATCACTTCTGCGCGCAATTAGGGCAATTAGTCCTAGGGGTTGCCACGTGGATGGTGCTGGGGTTCCTGCTCTGGCGAAGTCCTCGACTGCTGCGTGTGCAAGTGGGAATCGTCGTTGTCTTCGCGACGGTCATTGAGTATGTGTTCTCACCCTTGTTGGATGTGTACACCTATCGGCTCGGTGGAGTTTTTGGCGTTCCCAGTTTTGTGCCGCCCGGACACGGCTTGGTCTACTTCGCTGCGGTGACCTTGGGAACGTCAACTCTGTTTCGCAGTTTTCGCAAGCCGCTGATCATCGGTTGCATCGTTATCGGTGGGCTCTATTCCATGTGGGGCGTATTTCTATCGCCGCAATCAGACGCCTTGGGTGCATTTTGGTACGGCTGCTTAGTGCTGTTTCTTATCTTTGGCAAACAGCAATTGGTCTACGTAGGCGCATTCCTAGTGGTTACGTACTTGGAGTTGGTTGGAACTTACTGGGGCGTGTGGCGCTGGTCCACAGTGGACCCCACTGGCGTCATCAGCATCGGTAACCCGCCCTCGGGTGCTGCCGGTGGGTATGGCTGGTTTGACTTAGCAGCGATTACCTTCGCGCCGGGTTTAGTGCGACGCTGGGACCTATGGCGCGGTGGGCGAAAAAACAGCGAGCGTGTCGGTGTGGAGCAGCCCGTTCGAGGCGACGGCACAACCGGCCACTAGCCCTGGTTCACCCTTGAAGCCCGAAATTGTGCCGCCAGCTTCTTCAACGATGGGGATCAGCGCAGCGATATCCCACAGGGAAAGCTCGGGTTCGCAGGCAATGTCGGCCTTGCCCTGCGCCACCAGCATGTAGAGGTGAAAGTCACCGTCGGCAGTC
>CALQPL010000182.1 GCA_943332445.1 Bifidobacterium breve | reverse complement strand
CAGGGGGATCGCCAAGACGATGCCTTGGGCGATGCGAAGTCCGGTGCCCGAGAGCAGGTCGTCGGGGAGTGAGTAACCGGCAAACCCCTCGAGGATTGCCAAGGTCATCAGACCTACGCCGATGACCCAGTTAAGTTCGCGGGGCTTGCGGAAAGCTCCAGTGAAGAACACGCGCAGCATGTGGACGCTGACGGCAGCAACGAACAACAAGGCAGCCCAGTGGTGCACCTGGCGAACCAAGAGCCCACCGCGGACATCAAAACTCACACGCAACGTTGACTCGTAGGCCTGCGTCATCTTGATGCCGTTAAGTGGCGCGTAGGAGCCGTTGTAGACGACTTCCTTCATCGAGGGGTTGAAGAAGAGCGTCAAGTAAACGCCGGTCAGCAACAGCAGGATGAACGAGTAAAGCGCGATTTCACCCAGCATGAAGGACCAGTGGTCGGGGAATACCTTGCGTAGGTTCTTCTTGAGCCATTTACCAGCGCCCAAGCGATCGTCCACCCATGTAGTGGTGGTGGCTACGGCTCGTTGTGTGGTGCTCATCCGCGCTCCCAAAAGCTTGGTCCGACAGGTTCCTGGAATCCTTCTTTAGCTACGAGGTAGCCGTCCTTGTCCACCTCAATGGCAAGTTGGGGGAGGCGACGAGCAGCCGGGCCAAAGATCACGTTGCCGTCATCTGCCAAGTCGAATGTGGACTGGTGACACGGACACAGCAGGTGCTTGGTGCGCTGTTCGTACAAGGCGATCGGGCAACCCAGGTGGGTGCAAATCTTGGAGAAGGCCAAGATGCCCTGGAAGTCGCCGTCTTGAATCTGCTGGGAACGGATCTCATCAGGAGCCATGCGCACCAAGATGATGGCCGCTTTGGCGCGTTGATTCAGGTTGCCCTCTTCTTCTTCAATCTTTTGAAGGTCAGCAGGTAAGGCACCGGCAACGAGTCCACCAAGAGGGATGTCTTCGGGCTTGATGGGTCGGTAAGAAATATCTGTAACGATCCTCGAGCCCTTGCGCCACAGCGTTTCACGGGACTTGGTCTCGGGTAGGGGGCCCAGGTCGCGGAGCAGAACGATCGCAGGAATAGGCATCAAAGCCATCGCGGCCAACAAGGTGCGACGAATGAGCGGACGCTTCATGACGCCGCTTTCTTCAACACCGGTTTGGAAACTCTCGACGACGGCATCGCGTGTTTCATCATCGGAAGCAAAGCTCTTGCGCTCGTCCACGATTTCTTCGTCACTCATCAACTTGCGCGCCCAGTGGATCGCGCCCGCGCCGATGAGGAATAGACCAAGGCCCGAGGCCAAACCGAGCGCGAGGTTCTGCAAACCAATACGGCCAATGAGGGGCAAGTCCACAATGGCCGTTGACTTCACGCTCACGAACGCAACCACGAACAGGATGGAGGCCAGGACCGAACCGCCAAACATGAGAGCGACCTGGCGCTCCGCTCGCTGAGCGGCACGAGGATCAGTGTCACTACGCCGCAGTGCGTGTTCGATCTCGTGAGCGCCGGCTACTTCAATTTCGCTGGAGGAATCGTTACTCATTTCGCCTTTGCTCCCAACCACACAGAGCACGCGATGAGCGCGCCCAGTCCTACGGTCCACATCAACAGGCCTTCACTGACTGGTCCGACATTGCCCAAGGGGGCTCCGCCAGGACTAGGGGCAGCGTTGATGTTCTGGATGTACTTGATGATGGCTTTCTTTTCATCGGGGTTGATCGTGGTGTCGTTGAACACCGGCATGCTCTGGGGACCCGTAAGCATGGCTTCCCAAATGTGGTCCGGCCGAGAAGGATCAATGGCCGGGGCGTATGTGCCGTTACTTAGCGCACCACCCTGCGCTGCGAAGTTGTGACACTGAGCGCAGTTAGTGCGGAAGAGTTCGCCACCTTCGGCCAGGCTTGCGTCTGTGGTGTCAAGGTCTTCTTCGGAAGGAATAGCCGGGCCCGGCGCAAAGGAGGCAACGTAGGCCGCAAGTGCTGCGACTTCCTCTTCGTTGTACGACGATCGTCCAGCAACCACTTGTTGTCCAGTAGCGCCAACGGGCATGCGACCGGTGGAGACTTGGAAGTCAACGGCAGCAGCACCAACGCCGAGCAAGCTCGGACCGTTTTGCTTGGCTTGTCCCTTGCCCACACTTTCCGCAGGCACTCCTTCAAGGTTTAGTCCGTGGCAGGAAGAACAGCCTTCCTTGTAAAGGACAGCACCTTTTTCCAGGAGTGCAGGGGATGCTTCGCTGGTCTCAGCTCGCGCTGGTGAGGCGAGGGAACCGGCGGCGGCGTAGAGGCCGCCCATGAGGATTAAGCCAACCGTGACCAAGGCCAGGGCGGCGGTAGGTCGACGTCGACGGGGTGACTCGGAAGACACGTGCTGCCTCGATCCGTGGGTGCTTACTTGATGAGATAGATAGTTGCAAACAAGCCAATCCACACCACGTCCACAAAGTGCCAGTAGTACGACACCACGATTGCGGAGGTGGCCTGGTCGTGGCCAAACTTCTTGGCCGCGTACGTGCGACCCAAAACAAACAGGAAGGCGATGAGTCCACCGGTTACGTGCAAACCGTGGAATCCGGTGGTGAGGTAGAAGGCTGATCCGTACACGCTCGACGACAGCGTCAGGTTTTCTTTCACCAAGCTGGCGTATTCAAAGATCTGTCCGCCGATGAAGACGGCGCCAAGTACGAAGGTGATGGTGAACCACGATCGGAGCTTTTGCACATCCCCACGCTCAGCAGCGAACACGCCTAACTGACAGGTAACCGACGACAGCACCAAAATCGTGGTGTTTGCCGTTGCGAAGGGAATGTTGAGAAGTTCGGTTTCCTTCTCCCATAACTCTGGATTCACCGCGCGTGAGGTGAAGTACATCGCGAAAAGTGCCGCGAAGAACATCAACTCGGACGCTAACCAAATCACGGTGCCAACAGACACCATGTTTGGTCGGTTTGCAGGGCCCGATGGACGGGAGGTCTGGGTTACGGTTGTGGTCGCCACGTGCCTATTCTGGCACTAGTCACGCCTGTTGGTGTGCGCGCCCCACCATCAAAATCAGGGCGGGTCGCGTGATGAATTTCAATGTGACCTAGGTCCCACGATGCAAGGAATGAGTGCCTGCTGATGACTTGTAGGATGATTGTGTGACTGATCACACCGCAGCCCCGATGAAGGTTCTCGTCTACAGCGATGACGCCTCTGTTCGCCAGCAGGTCGTCCTGGCCTTGGGCTCGCGACCAGCTCCGGAATTACCCACCATCGAAGT
>CALQPL010000181.1 GCA_943332445.1 Bifidobacterium breve | reverse complement strand
GCGCAACCACGGCGAGCTGATCACGGACATTGGTTCATAGACGGACGACATGACGTGAGCAAAGCGCTCAGCTTGTGTTCCGCCGCGGGCGGTTAAAGGGCGCAGGTGATCGTCCTGCGTCCATTCCTCGCGAGACTTCGCTTTAGCGTGACGAACCAACACCAGAGGAATCGTGTCGCGCGGTTGCACAGCAAAGGCGTCCAGAACTGCGTGATCGGCTGGGTAGGTCATCAGCTCACGGGTCTGCTCGATGGTTAACCAACGAACTTCGTCGACTTCTTCATTAGCGGTGAAGTCACCATCAAGGAAGCGACCAGTCCAGTAATAGACATGTTTGCGCGCGGTGCCTTCTGCGTAGTCCCGGCCTGGCAGGGGTGCACCGAGGGCTATGCGCGCGCCGGCTTCTTCGTGAATTTCCCGGACTGCAGCGATCATGGGGTGCTCGTCGTGTTCGAGCTTGCCCTTGGGGAATGTCCAGTCGTTGTATCGATCGCGATGCACCAGAGCGATGCGTGGATCGGCGGGATCTCCCTGCCACACAATGGCACCAGCAGCTTCGATGATGCGCGGTTGCGTTGAATCGGTCATAGGACTTGGCGTCGGGTGTGAAGCGCGATCAACATTTCCTGTAGGTCGTTGAGAGGTTCACCATCTGCCCCACGACTCTTGAGCCATTGACCGTCGGCTTGTAGGTGCCAGGCGGCAGTGGTGTCAGCGAAGGCCAGATCAAAGAGTTGTTCTACTTCACGCACGTGATCAGGAGTGTCTAGTCGAACGAGTGCCTCAACGCGGCGATCGAGATTGCGGTGCATGAGGTCGCTACTGCCGATCCATACCTCGATCTCGCCACCGTTAACGAAACAGAAGGTGCGTGAGTGTTCGAGGAAGCGGCCCAAGATTGAACGCACGATGATGTTCTCGGATAGTCCTGGAACGCCCGGACGAATCGCGCAGATTCCTCTGACCCACACCTCGACCTTGACGCCAGCTTGCGATGCTCGATACAGAGCATCAATGCAGGCCTCATCCACGATGGCATTGGTCTTAATGCGAATTCCCGCTGGCTTTCCGGCCTGGTGGTTTTCTACCTCGCGGTTGATCCGCTTGATTAGGCCATTGCGTACCGAGTGGGGGGCCACCAATAGGCGTTCGTAATCGGTGGTGCGGGCGTAGCCACTGAGCTGGTTGAACAGGTCAGCAACGTCTTCGCCAACGGCTGGATCAGCGGTCAGCAGGCCGAGGTCTTCGTAGCTACGGGCTGTTTTCGGGTGGTAGTTGCCAGTGCCAATGTGGGTGTAGCGGCGAAGCCCGTCGGAGTCACGACGCACGACCATCGACAACTTGCAGTGCGTCTTTAATCCCACGAGCCCATAGACGACATGTACGCCGGCTTGTTCCAATGTTCGCGCCCAGGTGATGTTGGCTTCTTCATCAAATCGCGCCTTGATTTCGACAACAGCCAGAACCTGTTTGCCCGCTTCCGCTGCTTCAACCAGTGCATCCACGATGGGAGAATCACCACTGGTTCGGTACAGCGTTTGTTTGATAGCTAAAACCTTGGGGTCAGCAGCGGCTTGTTCAAGAAAGCGTTGAACGCTGGTGGCGAACGAGTCGTAGGGGTGGTGCAACAAAATGTCGCGATGACGCATGGCGCCAATCACGTCAGGTGGAGACGACGTTTCAACTTCGGCCAACATCGGATGGGTTTTGGGCAAGAATGTCGGGAATTTGAGGTCTTCGCGGGGCAGCGCCGCGATGGCTTGAAGCCCGGACAGGTCTAGTGGTCCTTGAACCGAAAAGACCTCGTCTTGGGTGACCTGAAGTTCACGCATGAGCAGGTCCAGGACGTAGGGCTCAATGGTGTCTTCGACTTCGAGGCGCACTGGCGGGCCAAATCGGCGGCGGGTGAGCTCGCGTTCGAGAGCATCCAGCAGGTTTTCGGCGTCATCTTCTTCCACTTCGACGTCTTCGTTGCGCGTCACGCGGAAGGTGTGGTGTTGAAGGATGTCCATGCCGGGGAAAAGGTCTTGTAAGTGAGCCGCAATGACATCTTCGAGAGGCACAAAGCGGTTAGGACTGACCGGCAAAAACCGAGGTAGCAGTGGGGGAACCTTCACGCGCGCGAAGAGTTCGGCTTCTGACGCAGGATTGCGAACCACCACAGCAAGGTTGAGCGAAAGCCCAGAGATATAGGGGAAGGGGTGAGCCGGATCAACAGCCAGCGGGGTGAGGACCGGGAAGATTTCGGTACGAAACAGCTCAGTGGTTGCATCTGCTTCGTCGATGGTCAGGTCGGCCCACCGAGGAATTTCAATTCCTTCGTCAAGCAGACCAGCGACGACGTGATGGTGGAAGCAATCTGACTGACGATCCACGAGCTTGCGGGTTTGATCCCAAATATTGCCCAGCACTGCGCGGGGTTGCTGTCCACTTGCAGATTTGACCGCGATACCGGTGGCCATGCGCCGCTTGAGGCCTGCCACTCGGACCATAAAGAATTCATCGAGGTTGCTCGAAAAGATGGCGAGGAATCGCGCGCGTTCCAAGAGCGGGATGGCCGGGTCTTCAGCCAATTCCAGGACGCGCTCGTTAAAGGCCAGCCACGAACTCTCGCGGTCGAGGAACCGTTCCGCAGGCAGGGGTGTGACCTCGGTGGAAGCCTGGGATCCGGTGGTGGTCACCTCTCTATGGTGCCCGATAAGTCCGGGGCGCGAAACATCACGTCGGTGTCCCAGTGGGTAAAGCCCAGGGATTCATAGAGTTTGTGGGCGGAATGGTTGTCGGCTTCGACGTACAGCATCGCCTCGGGCAGTCCCAGGCTGCGTAGGTACCGCAATCCGATGAGCGCTAGGGCACGTCCGAGTCCGTGCCCGGCCACATCTGGCAACACCCCGATCACATAAATCTCCCCGATGGGATCGTGACCGTGGCTGTGATGCGCGTGCTGCGCTTCGCCGTGGTGTTCGTGGCTGACGAGTCCGCCGTGAACTTTGGTCCAGTGAAAACCAACTATCCGGTTGGCCTCATCTACGGCGACGAAAAAACCTTCAGGGTCAAACCACGATTCGTTCATTCGCGTAGTGAGTGCGGTCAGATCCCAAGCACCTTGTTCCGGATGAGTAGCGAACGCAGCACTGTTGACCGTGAGCCATTGACCTTCGTCTTGTCCTGGGACAAAAGTGCGCACCGAGATGTTCGGGGGGAGTTCAGGTTCAGGTAGTGGAGCAAACAGCGATCGGCGCATTTGAACCAGAGAGCGCATGCGAGTAAAGCCCATGCTCGTGGCCAGAG
>CALQPL010000180.1 GCA_943332445.1 Bifidobacterium breve | reverse complement strand
CTTGCGCCTGGTGTGCACACCTATTCCATCTCCGCGGAGAACTTAGCTGGTGTGGGATTGCCGGCAACAGGATCGTTCACCATCGACCCTTACGACGTTTCCACGCTTCCGGCTCCCGTCATTCCGTTAGTAGAGGTGTTCAGTCCAGCTACCAATGCTGGTTCCGAGGTAAACGTGGTGCAGGTCAAGGTCACGCGCCCCACGACGCAACAAGCCATTCGCAACGCCCAGGTCACCGTCAACATCACGCCGGAGTTGGGTAATCCGCGAGTGCCGCAAGTGGTCTACACCGATGCTGAGGGAATCGCCGCCGTGCGCTTTAAGTCCCAGGTTGATGCGGGCATATCTGTGGCCGCCACCGCTGGTGCTTGGTATTCCGCGGTGACGAAGTCTTCGTCGGTGCGCATCCGCCCCCCGATCAAGGCTGACCTCAGTGCGGCGGTGATCCGTCGCGGCACCTCGGCTCGATTGACGGGATCGACGTCAACGTTGCTGGCCGGTGAACGGGTGTATCGCCAGACCTATACCGGGGGACGCTGGGTCACTCGGGCTTACCGGATCGTGTCTGCCACAGGCACCTACTCCTTCAAGGTAACCGTGCCCACCGCGGGCCGAAGGGTCTATCGCGTGGTCTTGCCGTCGACCTCCCATCACCTGCGGGTGGTCTCGCGCACGCGGACGCTCATCATTCGCTAGGGCGTGGGAAGATAGCGCCTGCACCGAATCGGTGCAGGAAGCCGCGACCACGATCGGGATGTTGACGCAAGCATGAGTGAGCTGAGCACAGAAGGCGCTGAACGCTACGACGTTTTTGCCGTGCAAGAAAAGTGGCTCCCGGTGTGGGACGAGCGTGCTCCATTTAAGGCCGGACAACCCGGCGACCCGCGTCCGAAAAAGTACGTGCTCGACATGTTTCCTTATCCTTCGGGTGACCTGCACATGGGTCACGCCGAGGCCTACGCCATGGGTGACATCCCCGCGCGCTATTGGTTTCTCAAAGGTTATGACGTCTTGCACCCCATCGGTTGGGATGCGTTTGGTCTTCCCGCGGAAAACGCAGCTATCAAGCGCGGCGCGGATCCAGCAGCATGGACCTACGAAAACATTGCCACCCAAAAGGCATCCATGCGTCGCTATGCCTGTTCGTTTGACTGGGATCGCGTCCTCAATACCTGTGACCCGGAGTACTACCACTGGAACCAGTGGCTGTTCTTGCAAATGTTTGAACGTGGATTGGCTTATCGCAAGCCATCCAATGTCAACTGGTGTCCCAATTGCCAAACCGTGTTGGCCAATGAGCAAGTTGTGGGCGGTTTGTGCGAGCGGTGCGACACGGCAGTAACGAAAAAGAAGCTCACGCAGTGGTATTTCCGCATTACCGACTATGCCGACCGCTTGCTCGATGACATGACCGAGCTCGAAGGCCAGTGGCCGGACAAAGTTTTGACCATGCAACGCAACTGGATCGGCCGATCCACCGGCGCCGAGGTCAATTTCGTTGTTGAAGGTCGTGACGAGCCGATCACGGTCTACACCACGCGCCCCGACACCTTGTTTGGTGCCACGTTCTTCGTCGTTGCAGCTGACAGCGACCTAGCAGCCGAGCTTGCCAGCGAAGCAACGCCGGAAGTCCAAGCCGCCTTTGATGCCTACCTTGAAGAAGTTAAAGCCACTGCGGACATTGATCGCCTCGCCACCGATCGTCCCAAGACTGGCGTGTTCCTCAATCGTTTTGCAATCAACCCAGTCAACGATGAGCGACTGCCGATTTACGCCGCCGAATATGTCTTGTCCGATTACGGCACGGGCGCGATCATGGCGGTGCCAGCTCACGACCAGCGGGACCTCGATTTTGCGCGCGCCTTTGACTTGCCGGTACGCGTTGTCGTCGAGACTGACCTCGATGACCCTGCAACATCGGGAGTGGCTACTCCAGGCGATGGAGTATTGATCAACTCCGGTTCGCTCAATGGATTGGCCAAGGCCGAAGCCATCGCGAAGATCACGGCCGAACTGCAGACCCAGGGCCGAGGACAAGCGGCCAAGAACTACCGACTGCGGGACTGGTTGATTTCTCGTCAGCGGTACTGGGGAACCCCTATTCCGATCATTCACTGCCCCGACTGTGGTGAAGTGCCGGTGCCGGCAGAGCAGTTGCCGTTGGTGTTGCCCTCCTCAGAAGGTTTGGACCTCAGCCCGAAGGGCACCTCGCCGCTGGGTGGTGCAACGGACTGGGTGAATGTGGCCTGTCCGCGTTGCGCCCAACCGGCCAAGCGTGACACCGACACGATGGACACCTTCGTCGACAGCTCGTGGTACTTCCTGCGCTTCTTGTCCCCGCAGCGCGACGACGTCGCTTTCGATCTTGAACAAGCCAAACAATGGATGCCGGTCGATCAATACGTCGGTGGTGTGACCCACGCGATTTTGCACCTGCTCTATGCGCGCTTCTTTACCAAAGTTCTCTATGACCTGGGAATGGTTCCCGTCGTCGAACCGTTTGCCCGTTTGCTGAACCAAGGCATGGTGCAAATGGATGGTTCAACCATGAGCAAGTCACGCGGAAACCTCGTGCGGTTAAGCGATGAGCTGCAATCCCATGGTGTCGATGCAATTCGCCTCACGATGGTCTTTGCCGGTCCACCAGAAGACGACATTGACTGGGCCGATGTTTCGCCATCGGGTTCCGCGAAATTCTTGGCTCGGGCTTGGCGTTTGTCGGGGGAAGTCTCCAGCCCCGTTGACGCCGATGTTTCCCAAGGAGACCTGGCTCTTCGTCGCATGACGCACCGAGTCATTGACGAAGTTGAGACTGCGATCACCACGTCTCGGTTCAATGTGGCCGTGGCCCGCACGATGGAGCTGGTCAATGCCATTCGTAAGGCTGTTGACACCGGTTGTGGTCCCGCTGACCCAGCGGTACGCGAAGCAGTCGAAGCCACGGCAGTGATGTTGTCGCTCTTTGCGCCCTATACGGCCGAGGACATGTGGGAACGCTTAGGTCATGAGCCCTGCATTGCCTTGACGAACTTCCCGGTCGTTGATCCAGCGCTTTTGGTGCAAGACTTCGTGACCTGTGTGGTGCAAATCTCGGGCAAGGTGCGCGAACGACTGGAAGTTCCACCCACGATCAGTGCCGATGAGCTCAAGGAATTGGCGTTGTCGAATGCGACGGTGATCGCCGCTCTCGAGGGACAGGAAATCCGCACGGTCATTGTGCGTGAACCCAAATTGGTCAATATCGTTCCGGTGGCCTGACTCATCCACAGGCGATGTCATCCCACATCTTGATGTAACCGAGT
>CALQPL010000179.1 GCA_943332445.1 Bifidobacterium breve | reverse complement strand
GGGGTTTCGGCTAAGGCAACAGGGGAGACGACCGGAGTCGGTTCCGCAGTCACTGCAGGCTCTGGTTCAGTGACATCAATGAGTTGAGCAGGTGCGGCTTCAGGCTCGCGGGTTTCGGCTCGTGAATTGATCGGCCGAACCGTGGCCAGCAACGGGCGACCGCGCTCTCCACTGTCGGGCTCACTGGCATCTGGGTCAATGAGCCAATGCGCTTCGGCGTCGTCGGCGATCAGTGATGACGTTTTCGGATCAAAAGCCCAGTGGCCAGAGCGTTGTTCGCGACCAATAACAAAGTTGGCTTCAACAATCCATCGACCGTCTTCGCGACGCCAGGCTTGCCAATTAACAGAACTGCGCTCTACCCCAAGAGGGGTGAGGCGTTCCGATACGGCGGCAACCAGCGAGATGTCATTGGCGAAGTCGCGACGCAGTTCGGTGTCGAGTGCGAGGTAGATGATGTGTTCACGTTCGGCCAACATGGGAGCGGCAAATCGCTCAACACGTTCACGATCCAGACCGGACTCAACAATGACATCGTCAACCGATGCGCCAGCTCGAATGCGAGCCTGGATGTCGCGTGGGCGCATCATCTCGTCCATGTCGATTTCCACCTGCCTGATCTTGTGTGCCAACGCGGCTGATAGCCAAGGTCAAAGGTCCTGACTTGCGCGCCGCAGGTGTGAAACCTACCGCCCAGACCCCAACACGCGTAAGCGGAGGGGCACATCTGCCGACCTACGGGAGCGTAACCTACGGTAGCGTAAGTTCATCAGATCACCGCACATGAGTGCATTGGCAGGAGGCTCACCATGACCGCAACGGCTAACTCAACGCCGGCTTCATTGACTTCGACCCCTCGCAATAACGCGATCGATGCCGAGGCTGCAGCCAAGTTCTCCGACGTGGACATCTTGCGCGAGCTTGAGCCCTTGGTGGCAGGCGAAGTCAATCGCCACATCAGCATGCACAAGGACTGGAGGCCACACGAGTACGTGCCGTGGACTGAGGGTGAAAACTTTGACGGCGTGCTTAACGGCAAGGCGTGGAGTAGTGAGCAGTCGTCGTTCCCCGACGAAGTGCGGACAGCGCTAGTCGTCAACTTGCTGACCGAAGACAACCTGCCCAGCTACCACCACGAGATCGCCACCATCTTCCGTGGCGAAGGTGCCTGGGGAACCTGGGTGCACCGTTGGACGGCTGAAGAAGGTCGCCACGCCGTAGCGATGCGCGACTACTTGATGGTGACGCGAAGCGTTGATCCCGATGAACTAGAAACCTCGCGGATGACCCACATGTCGACGGGTTTTAAGAACAGCCACGAGGACCAGTTGCTTCACGGCGTGGCCTACGTGGCCTTCCAGGAACTCGCGACCCGGGTGGCCCACCGCAACACTGGCCACCTGTCCAATGACGAAGTCTGTGACCAGCTGATGCAGCGCATCGCTCTGGACGAGAACCTGCACATGCTCTTCTACCGCAATGTGCTCTCCGGTGCCTTGGACTTGGCGCCAGACCAGGCGATGAGCGCGATTGTGGACGTCTTGACTCATTTCGAGATGCCAGGTGCGTCGATCGAAGGCTTTGGTCGCAAGTCAATTCAGATGGCGCTGGCCGGTGTGTATGACGCTCGTCAGCACCTTGACGATGTCATCTCGCCCATCTTGCGTCAGTGGAACATCTTTGAGCGCAGTGACTTTGGGCCAGCCGGCGAAGCCAAGCGTGAAGAGTTGGCCGTGTTCTTGGCTGACCTGGAAACCCAGGCCTCAAAGTTTGAGCAAATGCGTGATGCTCGTCGCGCGCGAGCGGCAGCCAAGCAGTAATCCTCGGTCTGCGTGCGGGGGACTAGTCGATGCGACGAAGCTCGGATTGGTAGCGCGTAGCGTTTGCTACATACAAGGCAACGCCTTCTTCAAAAGCTCCTGGTTGCACAGCGTTTTCGCGCAGCTTGGCCGGGACTCCCAGAGCCATGGCAAAGGATGGAACATCCATCCCGTTGGGCACCAGTGCGCCGGCACCGACAAGGGCGCCACTGTGAACCACCACATCGTGTAACACGATCGAGCCTGAGCCCACCAGGCTCTTGTCTTCGATGGTGCATCCCTCGAGGTGGGCGTTGTGGCCGATGACGCAATCAGCACCCACTGTGGTGGGCTTGGTGGCCGTTGCATGGATGATCGTGCCGTCTTGGATCGAGGTGCGAGCCCCCACGGTGATGACCCCGTAGTCGCCCCGCAGCACGGCACTGGGCCACACCGAGGCGTGCGCACCCAGGGTGACGTGACCTATGACCACCGCATCGGGGTGGACAAAGGCGGTGGGGTCGATGTCTGGCACCCGATCGCCTAGCGCGTAAACAGCCACAATTCCTCCCAAATAAGCCCCTGAAGGCGTCCTAATGTCCCATTATTCGCGGATAAAGGCTCTCTCGGCGCGCCCCGGCGTGACGAATCGCCCCAGGTGCGACACAATCACCGCGCCGCACAAAGTTAAGCACCTAGAGGAGTTTTAGAACTAACAATGGCTACTGATTACGACGCACCACGCAAGACCGACGAAGAACTCAGCGCTGATTCGATTGAAGAGCTGAAGGCTCGTCGGGTAGATAAGTCCGCCTCAGCCGTCGACGTGGACGAAACCGATTTGGCGGAAAACCTTGAATTGCCCGGCGCCGACTTGTCGAACGAGGAATTCTCCGTTCGCGTGGTGCCCAAGCAAGCTGATGAATTCACCTGCTCGCGTTGCTTCTTGGTTCACCACCGAAGCCAACTAGCCAAGATGGTGAAAAACCAACCCGTCTGCACGGAGTGTCTAGCGTGAGTTCAAGCCGATCCGGTTCCGCAGCAGTTAATGCTGTGACCGATCGGCTTGCCTCATTGTTTGAGGCAGTGGGCGGTGACCGCAATGCATTCACCCCAGCCGAAGTCATGGCCATGTGGCCCAAGGTGGTATCCAGTCTGCGCACGCTCGTGGACATACCTGCCTCGGAAGCGGTGATTAAGGATGGGGCAACATCGCGTAAGGACCAAGCGCTCGTCGCGGCATCCCGACTGCGAGATGTCGCCACCGGCATCGCACCCCGACTGCCGATCCGTGACCGTTCAACCTTGGAAGACCACCTCAAGGTGCGCGATCCCGAACGCATGGCGCACGCCATCGTCAAGAACGCGGCTAACGCCACCGCTGTCGCAGGGTCCATTGGTGGATTCTTAGTCATCACCTCGCGCACTGGCCCTGGTTTGATTTTGTCGATTCCGCTTCGAGTAGCGACGGAACCGTTGGTGGTTGCCGCGATCGAATTGAAGATG
>CALQPL010000178.1 GCA_943332445.1 Bifidobacterium breve | reverse complement strand
GGAGAACGTCATCTTGACCCCCGGCGACTTCGGTGGCCGCATGAACAACAAGCTCAAGCCCACCGAGATGTTTGTCATCGTTCCGGCACGCTGGGCGAACAACCTCATTTCCATCCTGGGCGCTACCCCCGATGTGAAGGGCTTGTACGAAGCCACCCGCACCGAGGAATCCAGTTACTGGGATCGCAAGAAGGAACGCGAAGCCAAAGCCGAGGCCCGCGAGGCCGCATACGCTGCCGGTCAAACATCTGCCGGAGACGACGCTGCAGCCAAGGCTGGCCTGAAGGTCAGCATGGACTGGGACGAAGACGCGGTCGCCATGATTGCCAAGGCGCCTAAGTTCGTTCGCAAGTTCGCCGTGGGCAACATGGAGGACTTCGCTGCACAAAACGGCTACGACCGGATCACCGCTGACGTGGTCAAGGAACAAATGGCCCAAGCCGGCGTCAGTGGCATGGGTGGACCCGATGGCGAAGGTGGCAGCAAGAACCCGCTGAAGCGACTGTTTAGTCGCAAGAAAAAGGACTAACTACAAGGCCTTCAACAAGAGCCCAATCCCTACGAGGGGTTGGGCTCTTTGGCTCGTGGGGTTTCGGGCAGTTTCAGAAGTTGCGGCCGCAGACCCAGTAGGCCGCCAACAATCACCACAGCAATACCGATCAATACAGGCCAGGACATTCCTTTGGCATCGTTGGCCGCCCAGATGATGGCCGCACACAACGCCACCACGCTGAAGGCATTTACCAAGGTGGTGAACCCGTGCATGACTTGTTGTTTGGTTTTCAGCAAGATGTCGAGGAAGAACAGCGTCATAAAGACGGTCACCAAGGAAAAGAAGACAACAGGTTGATTCAGGGCTTGGTAAATCACCACACCCGCCGCTAGACCAAGGACAGCCTGGATGGGTGGCGTAGGAAGGCCCAGCAGGTACGCAATCGGGAACAAGGTCGCGACGGCCAAGGTTGCTGGCCATGTCCATGCGGTGTTGCCCACAGCAGAGAGCACTTGCAACGCTAAACCGTAAACAATCATCGAGCTAAAGAGCCAGTCAAGAAGCGAGGGTGGCACTCCTGTTAAGTACCAACGATCCAACGTGTTCTGCGCGCTTTCACACACACTTGCCACGAGAAACAAACCCGCCGATACGTACAACAGTTCAGGCTTATCTAGGACGTTGCTGAGGTAGGTGTAGTGCTGATTCACCACTGCCACCTGCACAAGCGGGACCAAGATGGTGAGCACGTGCGCTGTTAACACCCAAATGGCGGTCGGCACCGGAAGGTCGATCTCCCGGCTCACGCGCTGCCACGGCTTGATGGCCGTACTGGGGGTTGAGGTGTCCACACCAAAAGAATACTGACGCCGGCGCGCTCAGCCCCCTTGTTTAGGGAAATTGTCACCAGGGCGATGCATCTGGATCCATGAGGACTCAGCGGTGAACCCCACCTTTTCGTAAAGCTTCAGTGCTCCAGATTCGTTTCCCGTATCCACACTGAGTTCAACTGTTTCGTATCCTTTTGAAGCACAGTACGTGATGCCGACTTGCAGCAATGCTTCGCCAATTCCTGTTCCTTGGTGCTCTTGCGTCACGCCAAGGCTCGCGATTTGCCCCTTCTTCTCGTCCGCGTATTCGTCATCGCACTGGCAGTAGCCAACCGCAATGCCGTTTTTGAAGGCCACGAATACGCCGTTGGGGTCGAGCGAACCTTCTCCAAAGACAAGTTCTCGCCATTTGTCGAGGTTTCGTGGCGCAAATCCGAAGTGCTTCGAGAACGAGTTTTGGTTCAGCGCGTGCCAAGTGGCAACTTGATCTGGGTCTGAGATATCGATCGCTCGTATCTGCACATCAGCAACCTGTCTGATCGATGCGACTCTTGAGGTCGGCATTCGCATCGTGAAGTAACGACGTAAGAATTCAAATCCATGTTCTGCCCATCCGGTCTTTAAGCGGGAGTCGAGAAAGTTCACCCCAGGCCACATTGGCCAGTCTGGATGCTCAGCTTCCGCTAGCTCGATCGTCCAAAGAGCCAGATCTTCCACATTGGTCAGATGTGGCATGGCGTAGATATCTGGGAAGAAACGACCTCGCACTTCATCAGGATGAAGATTTACCAGTGCAGAGAATCCAGTTTCACCATCAATGCTCAATAAGTGAGTGCCAGTGGGATCTACATAACCGGTCATGAAATCCAGGGCGCTCTCAGCACTCATCACACTGGTGGCTGGATCGACACTCAATTCATGCGCGTTGACCACATCAGCGATGGCTTGAGCATCGGCCTGCGTTGCTAGACGGGTTGACGTGATTTTCAATGCTGGGAACCTTTCAGCCTGCTCGGTTGGGAGCGGTACGCCTCCTTTTCAACCGTCAACCAACTATTGCACAAACTAGGAGCAACAGTGCGGGCCCGATGATCACCCTCAGTACGGGTCTGTGGCTCCCCCGACTGGACTCGAACCAGTAACCTGCCGGTTAACAGCCGGCTGCTCTGCCAATTGAGCTACAGGGGATGAGTCACCGAGGTGACTACAGCGTCAAACCCTAGCAACAGCCCCACGCACAGTTTCGGCCACCGGCAGGCAGGCTTGCGCAGGTCTCATCAGCCTTGATTTCAGCACCCGAATCGGCCTTCGTGCGCCCATAATGGGATCACTCCTACGACGACGGGTTGTGAGCATGGCCGGCTATTTGGTGAGGCGCCTAGCGATCTCCCTGTTGCTGGTTTTTCTTGCCACCAGCTTGGCCTTCGTCTTGGCCTCCGTAACGATGAAGCCACGCGACAACTACTTGGCCCGCAACCCCCCAGTCCCTGAATCATCCGTTGATGGAATCTTGGACGCGGTCAACCAAAACGACAAGACGCCCGTGGCCACGCGATACGTCACGTGGATTACCGGGATCGCGCATGGTGACTTTGGCCAGACTCTCACCGGTGACTCCATCAATGAGGAGATGGGCCGGCGCATCGGCGTCTCGCTTCGCCTGCTGTTGTTGGGAAGCATCGTCGGAGCGGTCTTTGGCGTTTTGCTTGGCGTATGGGGAGCGTTAAAACAGTACAAACCATCCGACCGAATCGCCACAATCTTTTCCTTCGTCATGCTCGCAACACCAGTCTTCGTGCTGGCCACAGTTTTGAAATACGGCGCGGTGCAATTCAACGATCTGTTGGGCTTCAAACTGATCTACTTCACCGGTGAAATCACCCCCGGACTGCAGGCCGACTTCTGGGGAACATTGGCTAACCGCTTTCAGCACATCATCTTGCCAACGCTGGCCATCAGCCTTGGTGAAATTGCGCTCTACAG
>CALQPL010000177.1 GCA_943332445.1 Bifidobacterium breve | reverse complement strand
TCCAAGGCGGCCGCATCGACCACGTCCGAGATCAGTTGCGCTCCGGGCGTGCTGGGATCGGCGTCATACAGGCCATCAACGTCTGAAAGCAAAATCAAGGCATCGGCTTGCACCAAGTGAGCCACCAGGGCAGCCAAACGATCGTTGTCCCCAAAGCGAATCTCGTCAGTGGCCACCGTGTCGTTTTCATTCACAACGGGGATCGCACCCACTTCAAGAAGCCGATTCAAGGTGCGTTGAGCGTTCTTGTAATGCGCCCGACGGCCCACATCATCAACCGTGAGCAGAACCTGTCCAACCGTAAAACCAGCTTCGGCGAAAGCATCGGTGTAGCGGTGAACCAAGAGTCCTTGTCCCACACTGGCCGCTGCCTGCTGCGTGGCCAAATCTTTGGGGCGTTCACTCAGGCCAAGGGGTGCTAATCCGGCCGCAATCGCACCGGATGACACCAAGACCACTTCAGTTCCGGATTGGCGCACACTCACGAGGGCTTGAACTAAGTCCTGAACCGCGGCGACATTGAGCCCGCCCTGCGCAGAAGTAATCGATGACGAACCGATCTTGACCACAATGCGCTTAGCGCTCGTGACAAAACCGCGATCCGAACTCACCGACCCTCCAACCTCTCATCAAATCCTCGTCGTGCAGTGATCTGTGTCGAACCGCCCGCTTCGATCGTGGGCTCCCAGTCAAAGATCACTGAGTTGTCTTGCTTACCAATGCGTACTTCACATCCTGCCGTAGCGCCGGCCTCATACAAGGCTGCTTCGACGCCGAGTCGCGCCAGGCGATCGCCCAAGTAGCCCACGGCTTCGTCATTGCTGAAGTCAGTCTGGCGAACCCAGCGCTCAGGGCGCTCACCCTTGATCCGGAACGCTTCGCCTTCGCGAACGATCTCAAAGCCACTGTCGTCAACAGCCTTGGGACGCAAAACGATTCGCTCGACATTGGCCATCGGGCGCGCAGCTCGGGCGCGATCCACAGCAGCAGCCATCGCAAACGACAGTGGGCGCAATCCCTCACGAGAAACCGCAGACACCTTGAACACTTCGTAGCCGCGTTCGCGCAACAGTGGCTCAACGAGTTCGGCCAACTCCAAGGCTTCCGGCACGTCGATCTTGTTCAGCGCCACCATGCGAGGACGATCAGTCAAACCGCCGTACTGCTCGAGTTCGTTTTCGATGGTGTCTAGGTCCGAGATCGGATCGCGATCGCTTTCCAGTGTCGCGCAATCCAACACGTGGACCAAGATTTCACAACGCTCGACATGACGCAGGAACTCCAGGCCTAAGCCCTTGCCTTCGCTGGCACCAGGAATCAAACCGGGAACGTCAGCGATCGTGTAGCGAACGCTTCCGGCTTCGACCACACCAAGGTTAGGAACCAAAGTCGTGAACGGGTAATCAGCAATCTTGGGTTTGGCCGCGGATAGCGCGCCAATCACACTTGACTTGCCCGCACTGGGATAGCCCACCAATGCCACATCGGCAATGGACTTCAGTTCCAAGACCACATCGCAGGACTCGCCTGGCTCACCCAAGAGGGCAAAGCCTGGAGCCTTACGTCGTTGCGAAGCAAGGGATGCGTTACCCAAACCACCACGGCCACCACTGGCGACCACATACCGTGCGCCAGGACCGACCAGGTCAGCTAATTGATTGCCATCAACGTCAAAGACCACTGTGCCGTCGGGAACAGGCAGGACGAGATCTTCGCCTTCTGCACCATTGCGATGACTTCCATGACCGGCCTTACCGGATGTGGCTGCGCGGTGCGGAGAACGGTGGTAATCGAGCAAGGTGGGTTCGCTTTGGTCCACCACGAGGACGACATCGCCACCGTTGCCACCGTTGCCACCGTCAGGACCACCCAACGGCTTGAACTTCTCGCGGTGTACTGAAGCGCATCCGTGTCCGCCATTGCCGGCTGCAACGTGCAGGACGACGCGATCAACGAAGCTCGTCATCGCACTCTCCTGACTGGTCTGCTGTGCACGGATTCACGGGGGAAGGGATAAAAAGAGCGGGCTCAGTCGTCATCCGACCGGCCCGCTCTTCATCAAATTCTGAGTGGAGATCTGTAATTACTCCGCCGGAACGATGTTGACGACTCGGCGACCACGACGGGTTCCGAATTCAACGGCGCCTGGCTGCAACGCAAACAACGTGTCGTCGCCACCACGGCCAACGTTCAAGCCTGGGTGAAAGTGGGTGCCGCGCTGGCGCACGATGATTTCGCCGGCGTTTACCAGCTGTCCACCGAAGCGCTTAACGCCCAAGCGCTGCGCGTTGGAGTCGCGACCGTTGCGCGTGGATGACGCGCCCTTTTTGTGAGCCATGGTTACACCTACTTCGTCTCAATACCGGTGACGCGGATCTGGGTCAGCTTGGA
This sequence comes from Bifidobacterium breve, assembly GCA_943332445.1. Taxonomy (GTDB): domain Bacteria; phylum Actinomycetota; class Actinomycetes; order UBA12327; family UBA12327; genus AcAMD-2. The sequence continues at coordinate 931 of CALQPL010000177.1, read as the reverse complement.
ACGGTGACCCATGCGGCGGCGGTATCCGGTCTTGTTCTTGTACTTCAAGATGTCGATCTTGGGGCCCTTGGTCTGGTCAAGGACTTCAGCGGTAACGCTGACCTTGGCCAAAGCAGCAGCCTCAGAGGTAATCGTGGTGCCATCGACGATAAGCAGAGCCTTCAACTCAACAGTTGAGCCAGACTGAGCCTGCAAACGGTCAACCTCAAGAACGTCGCCAACAGCGACCTTTTCTTGACGGCCTCCGGCGCGGACAATCGCGTACACCGCGGAACTCCTTAACTTGGGGTGGTGAGTGAGCCAACATGATCGGCTCGCTCATCAGGCGCGGACCCCCGCGCACAGGTGTTAAGGGTACGCGTTGCCTGATGAAGCGTGCCGAGCAGGGTCAGGTGACCGGAATCGAGGGGTCGCCGGCTGGCTTGGTAGCCACCCGACGCTTGCGCCCACGGGGGCTGGCCTCAAGAACGGGTGCTGCCTCAACCGGCGTTGCCGCTGGGGCTGATTGAGCAGAACTGTCAGCCTCTGCCGGTGCAGGCGAATCCACCGAGGTGGTCTCGCTCACCGGGGCTGGGACTGAGCCTGAATCCGAGGTTGGTGCCTCCGGGCTGTCCAAGGAATCACCAGCAGAGCCAGACGCGGTCCGCTTAGAGGCTGCGGCGACCTTGGCGACGTCCTTGGACGCGTCCTTGTGCTTGACCACTGGCGGCAAGGCGGCACGCTTTTCAGCGATGGGCTCCATCGAGACGTTGATGCCACGACCATTGCAGTGATCACACGTAGTGGAGAAGACCTCAATCAAGCCTTGTCCAATGCGCTTACGCGTCATCTGCACCAGGCCAAGGGAGGTGACTTCAGCGACTTGATGCTTGGTTCGATCACGGCCAAGGCACTCAAGCAGTCGACGCAAAACTTGGTCACGGTTGCTCTC
>CALQPL010000176.1 GCA_943332445.1 Bifidobacterium breve | reverse complement strand
CGCGAGGAACTTGAAGCCTTAGTGCGCACTCAGATGGGTGCGGCTTATGCGCTCGATGTGCCGCTGGATGTGTCTGTTGGCGTGGGGGATTCCTGGGATTCCGCGGCCCACTGACGTTTACCGTTCAGGGCAAGGGTCCAAGCCCTCCCATAACCGTGAGTATAAGCGCAAAATTGTCACACTGGACCCGCCCAATCGGCTAGATGCGGCGTTTACTACCCTTGGACTTTCCGTTTGTCCCATCTATCAAAGGCCCCTACTACTCCATGACCGCCACTACTTCTGCCCCTTCCAGCACCCCACAGATCGCCGTAAATGACATTGGCTCGGCTGAGGACTTCCTCGCCGCCATTGACCAGACCATCAAGTACTTCGACGACGGAGACATTGTTGATGGCATCATCGTCAAGGTTGATCGTGATGAAGTTCTTCTCGACATCGGTTACAAGACTGAAGGTGTAATCCCTTCTCGCGAACTTTCCATTAAGCACGACATTGATCCCAACGAGATTGTCAAAGTGGGCGACCGTGTTGAAGCCCTCGTCCTGCAGAAGGAAGACAAAGAAGGCCGCTTGATCCTGTCCAAGAAGCGCGCGCAATACGAGCGTGCGTGGGGCGACATTGAAAAGATCAAGGAAGAAGATGGCATCGTCGAAGGTTTGATCATTGAAGTGGTCAAGGGTGGCCTCATCGTTGACATCGGCCTGCGTGGCTTCTTGCCCGCGTCGTTGGTTGAAATGCGTCGCGTGCGCGACCTGCAGCCCTATGTGGGTCAGACCGTTGAAGCCAAGATCATTGAGCTGGACAAGAACCGCAACAACGTTGTGTTGTCCCGCCGCGCGTGGCTTGAGCAGACTCAGTCCGCTGTTCGCGTTGACTTCCTGACCACCCTGCTCAAGGGCCAGGTCCGCAACGGTGTCGTTTCGTCCATTGTTAACTTCGGTGCATTCGTTGACCTTGGTGGCGTTGACGGTTTGGTTCACGTTTCGGAACTTTCCTGGAAGCACATTGACCACCCGTCAGAAGTGGTGGAAGTCGGCCAAGAAGTCACCGTTGAAGTCCTCGAAGTGGACATGGAGCGCGAGCGTGTTTCCCTGTCGCTGAAGTCGACTCAAGAAGACCCATGGCAGCAGTTCGCTCGTACCCACCAAATGGGCCAGGTTGTGCCAGGTCGCGTGACCAAGCTCGTTCCCTTCGGCGCCTTTGTCCGCGTCGATGAGGGCATCGAAGGTTTGGTTCACATCTCTGAACTGGCCGAGCGCCACGTGGAGATCCCCGAGCAGGTCGTCCAGGTGGACACCGAATTGTTCGTCAAGGTCATCGACATTGACCTTGAGCGTCGTCGTATCTCGCTCTCGCTGAAGCAAGCCAACGAAGGTGCGATCGGCGAGATCATCGACTTCGATCCCACGCAATACGGCATGGCCGCCAACTACGACGCCGAGGGTAACTACCTATACCCCGAAGGTTTCGACCCTGACACGGGTGAATGGTTGCCTGGTTACGAAGCCGCGCAGACGCAGTGGGAAGCCCAGTACGCCGAAGCGCAGAAGCGTTTCGAAGCTCACAAGTTGCAAATGGCTGACGCTCAGAAGGCAGATGCTGAAGCAGCCGATGCTGAGCCGACCTCGTTCTCATCAGAAGAGGGCGAACAGGTGGAGACCGGCGCCTTGGCCTCCGACGCAGCGTTGGCTGAATTGCGCGAGAAGCTCACCTCCTCAGACGAGTGACCTCGCTGTCCTTAAGCCTTAGGCTGTAGGAATGTTGGTTGTTGGTTTAACAGGCGGAGTCGGTGCTGGAAAAAGCACCGTCTCTGACCTGTTGGCCGATCATGGGGCAGTCATTGTTGATGCCGACGCCATCGCGCATGCTGTTGTAGAGCCTGGCACCTCTGGCTTCCAGCAAATCCTTGATGCGTTTGGTGATGAGGTCCTGTATTACGACGGGATGCTTGACCGTAAGGCGTTGGCCGCCTTGGTATTTCGCGACGATGCGGCACGTAAGCAGCTCGAAGGCATCATTCATCCCTTGGTTCGCCAACAATCAGACCTGATGACGGCCTTGGCCGATGATGACGCGATCGTTGTGCACGACGTGCCCTTGCTCGCCGAAACGGCCCGACTCGAGGCCTATGACGTCATCGTGGTCGTAGACGCCCCAGAGGATGTTCGCATCGCACGTCTGCTGCAATCACGCGGCTGGGACGTATCCACGGCTCAAGCCCGCATGAACGCTCAAGCCAGCCGTGAAGACCGCCTGGCCATTGCTGATGAAGTGATCGTGAATACGGGCGACATAGCCGAACTTAAAGATCAGGTCGACCAGCTGTGGCAGCGGCTCGTCACCCGCCGAGATGCTGCGTAGCGTGTCATCGTGAGGCCAATTACTGATCTGCAGCGCACCGTGGCACCCCTGGAAGTCATTAGCGACCTCACCCCGGCTGGTGACCAGCCCGCAGCTATCGCGGAGATCACGGCGCGCATTCATGCAGGGGAGCAGAACATCGTTTTGCTCGGTGCCACAGGTACTGGTAAATCGGCCACAACGGCATGGGTCGTTGAGCAACTCCAACGCCCCACGTTGGTGATGGCGCCGAACAAGACCTTGGCTGCCCAATTGGCCAATGAACTACGTGAGTTGTTACCCAACAACGCTGTGGAGTACTTCGTTTCCTACTACGACTACTTCCAGCCTGAGGCGTATGTACCAACAACGGATACGTACATCGAAAAGGACTCGTCCATCAACGAAGAGGTCGAACGGCTGAGGTATTCGGCGACGAACAGTCTGCTGACGCGACGCGATGTAGTCGTTGTCGCCACGGTTTCTTGTATCTATGGCCTCGGCACTCCCCAGGAATACGTTGATCGCCGGATTCGGCTTCGGACAGGCGACTCCATCGATCGGGATACGTTGCTGCGCCAGCTGGTGGACATTCAGTACGAACGCAACGACATTGCTTTCACTCGCGGCACGTTCAGAGTCAGGGGAGACACCGTTGAAGTCTTCCCCGTTTATGAACAACATTGCGTGCGCATTGAGTTCTTCGGCGATGAAGTGGAAAGACTGAGCACCCTCCATCCGTTGACCGGCGAAATCATCAGCGACGATGAGGAAGTCTCTATATTCCCCGCATCTTTTTATGTTGCGAGCCCTGAACGCATGGAACGTGCGATCTCAGAGATTGAAACCGAACTCGAAGCCCGCCTTACCGAATTTGAAGAACAAGGCAAACTGCTGGAAGCCCAGCGCCTGCGTATGCGCACGACCTACGACATCGAAATGATGCGCCAGATGGGTTCGTGTGCGGGCATTGAGAATTATTCGCG
>CALQPL010000175.1 GCA_943332445.1 Bifidobacterium breve | reverse complement strand
TGCTTCATCCGTTGTTTGTGCCAGCAGCCCACGCCAGGTCAACTCTTCCAGGGTGGCGTTCATCGTCCATCCCCCGCGCCGGTTGAATTGATCCACGCTTGAGCCTTGCGGAGCTCGGCTTGGATTTCACCCAACTGCTGTGCGACTTGACCAGGAGCGGTACCACCGCGTGAATCACGCGAATTGATGCTTCCGCTCACGGTCAGTACGCCCGTGACTGCAGGGGTTAAGTGCTCTGACACAGCCGCCAACTGTTCATCAGTGAGATCGCTGAGCTCAATGCCCTCTGCCTCGCAGACTTTGACACAAGCACCCGCAATTTCGTGGGCGTCCTTAAAGGCCACACCCTCACGAACCAGCCACTCAGCGATGTCGGTCGCCAAGGAGAAACCCTGCGGAGCCAACTCAGCCAACCGTGCTGTGTTGAAGGTCAGCGTGCTGACGCAACCGGTGACTGCGGGCAACAACGTGATCAACTGGGTAATGGCATCGAAGACGGGTTCCTTGTCTTCTTGTAAGTCCCGGTTGTAGGCCAATGGCAGTGCCTTGAGCGTGGCAAGTAATCCGGTGAGGTCACCGATGAGTCGACCAGCCTTTCCTCGCGCAAGTTCGGCAACATCGGGGTTCTTCTTTTGCGGCATGATTGATGAACCAGTGGACCATTCGTCGGCCAAGGTGACGAAGGAAAATTCCTTGGTCGACCAGAGCACGATTTCCTCGGCCAACCGCGAGACATCCACGGCAATCATCGCAAGGACAAATGACAACTCCGCAGCAAAGTCGCGAGACGAAGTGGCATCAATGGAGTTAGCTGCTGAAGCAGCAAAGCCCAACCTGGTCGCCAAGGTTTGTGGGTCTAAGCCCAGCGATGTACCCGCCAAAGCCCCAGCGCCATAAGGGGAAACGTTGGTGCGTGCATCCCAATCCTGCAACCGCGCAACGTCGCGCAGCAACGGCCACACATGAGCCAACAGGTGGTGCGACAACAACACTGGTTGGGCATGTTGCAAGTGCGTGCGACCAGGCATGACCGCACCTTCGTGCTGCTGCGCCTGGGCAATTAACGCCGCACACAAGTCTGCAACAAGTTGCCCCACCACACGCGCATGGTCACGGGCATACATGCGAAAGAGTGTGGCTACTTGATCGTTACGCGAACGACCAGCCCGCAACCGCCCACCAAGATCGGCACCAAGAAGTTCAATCAAGCCGCGTTCAAGGGCCGAGTGCACGTCTTCGTCGGTAGGCAGTGGGACGAATTCGCCGCTGGCTACAGCCGCCTCCAGTTGATCCAACGCGTCAAGAATCGAGGCGCACTGATCCGCGGTCAGCAAACCCGCGGTCAGCAAACCTTGTGCATGTGCCCGCGATCCCGCAATGTCGTACCGAGCCAGAACCCAGTCAAACTGCGTGGAAACAGACAAGGCAAACATCGCGTCGGCCGGACCGGACGCGAAACGACCTCCCCACAAAGTGGCGGGAGTCTGCTTACCCATTGGTACCCCTCACTCGTAAATTGCGCTCAGCCGCGATACGACTGGGCATTCCCCAAATATCAACAAAGCCCTTGGCCAACGACTGGTCGTACGTGTCGCCTTCGTCATAGGTGGCCAGGTCAAAGTCGTACAACGAAGCATCTGATCGACGCCCGTTGACCACTGCGGTGCCCGCGTGCAGCTTCATCCTGATGTCACCGGTGACGAATTCCTGCGTCGATGCAATAAACGCGTCCAGCGCATCCTTGAGCGGCGAGAACCACAGACCGTCATAGACCAGCTCGCCCCACCGCTGCTCAACTCCCCTTTTGAAGCGGGCTAGATCGCGTTCGATCGTGACGTTTTCAAGTTCCTGGTGCGCGGTGATCAAAGCAATCGCACCGGGTGCCTCGTACACCTCCCGAGACTTAATGCCGACGAGTCGGTCCTCCACCATGTCGAGGCGACCAATGCCCTGCGCACCCGCACGCTTGTTGAGTTCCTCAATGGCCTGCAGCATCGTGACCTTGCGACCGTCAATGGCAACGGGCACGCCGGACTTAAACGAAATGACGACTTCATCGGCTTCCCGAGGCTGGCTCGGGTCGCTGGTGTAGGAGTACACGTCTTCGATGGGGGCATTCCAGATGTCCTCAAGGAAGCCAGTTTCAATCGCGCGGCCCCACACGTTCTGATCAATGGAGTACGGCGACTTCTTGTTGACGTCAATAGGCAAGTTGTTGCGCTCAGCGAATTCGATGGCCTTGTCCCGCGTCATGCCCGAGTCACGCACCGGCGCTATACACCGCAAGTTCGGAGCAAGAGCGGCAATACCGACTTCAAAGCGCACCTGGTCATTGCCCTTACCGGTGCAGCCGTGACCCACGATGGTGGCGTTGTGCTTCTTGGCAGCATCTACCAAGTGCTTGACGATGGTGGGGCGCGAAAGGGCCGAAACCAAGGGGTAGCGATCCATGTACAGAGCGTTGGCTTGCAGAGCCGGAAGGCAGTACTCGTCCGCAAACTCGTCCCGAGCATCGGCGACTTCGGCCTCAACGGCTCCACAGTCCAAGGCGCGCTGACGAATGACATCGAGGTCCTCGCCGCCTTGACCCACATCGGCCGCTACTGCGATGACTTCGGCACCGGTTTCCTCAGCAATCCAGCCGATCGCCACCGAGGTATCGAGACCTCCCGAATAGGCCAGTACTACGCGCTCTTTCACTGCATGTTCCCTTCGCTATTTACCTGCTGGTCAAATTGTTTGCCGTACCGAACCAATGTGGTCACCGGCGCGCCGAACTAAGCGCCAGGAGATGCTCAACAACGGCCTCTCCCCCAGTGATTTCCTTCGTGATCAACAAAACCGTGTCATCCCCGGCAACGCTTCCGATGACACCTGGCAACCCGCCGTGATCAATAGACGAAGCCAAGAATTGCGCGGCACCAGGAGGCGTGCGAACAACCACGAGATTCGCTGAAGCTTCCACGCCGACCACCAGTTCCTCGATCACTCGAGTTAAACGCGCCGAAGCTGCGCGCTCATCAGAACCTTCAGCGCCTTGATCAATGACGTACACCAAGTGTCCATCTGCATCACGCAACCGCACCGCGCCAAGTTCGAGGAGATCCCGAGACATCGTGGCTTGCGTGACGTCAACCCCGTGACTAGACAGCAGGTCGCGAAGTTCGGGCTGGGACTTGACCTGATGGGTTTCCAACAGTTCAACGATCAGCGCGAGCCTGGCGACTTTGGTATTGGGCACGCTCATGAAGTGGCCTCCGTCAGGATCTCAGGCAGGGCCTGCACAAACGCGTCGATTTCGACTTGAGTGATCACCAGCGGTGGCGCCAGTCGG
>CALQPL010000174.1 GCA_943332445.1 Bifidobacterium breve | reverse complement strand
TCATCTTCTTGCGGTCGGGGTCCAGGATCCATCCAGAGATCGACGTATCGGTCCACGGCACTCCATCAAACTCAGCGTTGGCTCGCACGACCGTAGAGAACAGCCAGGTGCGGATGATGTCGTGACCTTGCGGACGCAAGTTCATGGGATAGACGCGTTCAAATAGGTCGTTGTCGCGTTCCCAGCCGCCGGCGATCTGCGGAGTGAGCGACGAAGTGGCCCAGGTGTCCATGACATCGGGGTCGCCGATGAATCCATTCGCTGCGCCACGTTGGTCGGCAGTAAATCCAGCAGGGCACTCGGACTGTGGATCGATGGGGAGGTCAGCCTCATCGGGCACCAGCGGTTGGTCATACAGCGGTTCGCCATTGGCATCCAGGCGATACCAGAGCGGGAACGGAACCCCAAAGAACCGCTGACGACTAATCAGCCAGTCGCCGTTGAGGCCTTCGACCCAGTTGTCGTAGCGGGCCTTCATGTAGGCCGGATGCCAGGTGATCTCGTTGGCGCGCTGCAACACGACATCGCGTAGAAGCCCGTCGCGACCACCGTTGCGCAAATACCACTGGCGCGTAGTCACGATTTCGAGTGGCTTGTCACCCTTTTCAAAAAACTTCACGGGGTGATTGATGGGCCGCGGCTCACCGATGAGCTCGCCACTGTGACGCAACATCTCGACGACAGTTTCCTTGGCGGTGAAGACCGTTGACCCGGAAAGTCGCGAGTAGGCCGAGCGTCCATCAGCCGAAACGATGGCCTCTGGTACGTCGGCGGTGATGCGGCCATCCCAGCCAATGATGGGGCGGGTGTCGAGTTGGAGTTCGCGCCACCACGTCACGTCGGTGAGGTCACCGAACGTACACACCATCGCGATACCGGTTCCCTTTTCGGGATCAGCCAACGGATGAGCTTTGACTTCTACTTCCACGTCAAAGATGGGTGTGCGCACCGTGGTGCCAAAGAGTTCCTGGTAGCGCTCATCGTCAGGGTGAGCCACGAGAGCAACGCACGCCGCCAGCAGTTCAGGGCGCGTGGTGTCGATGATGACATCGCCCTTGCCGTCGGTGCGGTGGAACGCGAGCTGGTGGTAGGCACCGGGGCGTTCGCGATCCTCAAGTTCGGCTTGAGCCACCGCGGTACGGAACGTGACGTCCCACAGCGTGGGTGCTTCGCTTTGGTAGGCCTCACCGCGGGCAAGGTTGCGCAAGAACGCGCGCTGTGACGTGGCTCGGGAGTTCGAATCAATGGTCTGGTAACTGTGCGACCAGTCAACGGACAAGCCCAGTCGACGCCAAACCGATTCAAAGACTTTCTCGTCTTCAACGGTGAGGTGTTCGCACAGTTCGATGAAGTTACGGCGCGAGATCGGGATCTGTTGCTTGCCTGGTTCAGCGGGCGGGGTGAAGTCGGGGTCATAGGGCAACGACGGATCGCAGCGCACGCCGAAATAGTTTTGGACCCGGCGTTCGGTCGGAAGTCCGTTGTCGTCCCAGCCCATGGGGTAGAACACTTCGAGACCGCGCATGCGCTGGAAGCGGGCGATGGTGTCGGTGTGGGTGTAAGAAAAGACGTGGCCCACGTGCAGTGACCCGCTAGCGGTCGGTGGTGGCGTATCAATGGAGTACACCTGATCGCGAGTAGCCGTGCGATTGAACCGGTAGACACCGTCGGTTTCCCAGCTCTGGGACCAGCGGTCTTCCAGCCCATCAATGGTGGGCTTGTCGGGAATCTTCGAGGCTGCGGTGGGCTCAGTCATGATGTCCGATCCTATTGTTGCGGCCCTGCGTAGAGTTGCCCCCCGTGAGCATCGATGAAACAGGCCCATCCGCCGTGGAGCGGTTTGTTCAAATCCAGGAAAGCCTCACGCTGCGTTGGCCTGAAGACCGCATTGAGCCGACCCTGGAGCGGGTAGCCCGCGCTGTGGAGTTATTGGCTGACCCGCAGCAGGCCTACCCGACCATTCACGTGGCCGGCACCAATGCCAAGACCTCGACGGTTCGGCTCATTGATCAGCTGGCGCTAACCGCAGGACTGCGAACCGGGCGGTTCACCAGCCCGCATTTAGAAACCGTACGCGAGCGCATTTGTTTTGCCGGCGAAATCATTTCGCCTGAGCGCTTTGTCGAAAACTTTGACGACATCGAGCCTTACCTGGAAATGGTTGATGCCGAAAGCATCGGTCGCGGTGGCCCGGCAATGTCGACCTTTGAAGTATTGACCGTCTTGGCCTTAGCCACGTTCGCCGAGGCACCAGTCGATGCAGCCGTCATCGAAGTCGGCATGGGCGGCACGTGGGACGCAACAAACGTTGTCGAATCAGCGGTATGCGTGATCACCCCCATTGGCTTAGATCACTCCGAATACTTGGGTTCAACGCTGGAAGAGATTGCTGGCGAAAAGGCAGGAATCATCAAGGCCGACGGCTTAGTCGTTGTTGCGGAACAAGATCTTGTCGTTGCCGAGGTTATTGCAGCGCGAGCCGCGGAAGTCGGTGCGCGATTAATCCTTGAAGGTCGTGACTTTGAGTTGGTGGATCGACAACTCGCGGTTGGTGGTCAGTTACTGACCATCCGAGGCTTGGGTGGCATCTATGACGAGTTGTGGTTGCCTCTTCATGGCGAACACCAAGCCCACAACGCCGCAGTGGCCTTGGCCGCATTTGAAAGTTTCCTCGGTGGGGGACAGCAGCGACTAGATGTTGCCCTCGTGCGCGAAGCCTTTGCCCAAGCCACGGCTCCTGGACGGCTGGAAATCGTGCGTCGATCGCCTACCGTCCTGCTTGATGCAGCGCATAACCCCCATGGCGCGCGAGCGACCGCCGAAGCCCTTCGCGAGTCTTTTGACTTCGGATCGGTCATCGCTGTTGTGGGTGCCATGGTCGACAAGGACGTCTCCGGTGTGCTCGCGGAGTTTGCCGATCAAGTCGATGTCATTGTGGCCACCACCGCGAACGATCCTCGGGCTATGCCAGCCGCTGAGGTGGGCGAACTGGCCAGTCAGATCGTGGGGAGTGATCGAGTGGTGGTTGTTCCTGTGTTGGCCGATGCGCTGGAAGTTGCGGTGACGTTGGCCGATGATGCAACGAACGAGGGCACCACTGCAGCAGCGGTCTTGGTGGTTGGTTCGGTGGCGTTGGTTGGTCAGGCCCGCACTTTGTTGCAACCATCAAGTGGAGATCTGACATGAGGGCCCTTGCATCTGCAGTCTTAGCGTTTGAATCCATCGTGCTCGCGTTGGCCATTCCGGTGGCTATTTCGATTTACCAGGTCAACGGTGCCGTTGCGGGTTGGGTAGGTGGACTGTTAGCCATCTCCTGCTTAGTTGTAACGGCCTTGCTCCGCTTTAGTT
>CALQPL010000173.1 GCA_943332445.1 Bifidobacterium breve | reverse complement strand
CGCGCTTGATGACGTTTAAGGATGTTCAGGTGGAGGAGTTGGCCCACCCCGCCAGTCCGGAATTTCATTCCCTTACCTAACGCGTCACCGCTCAGGGTGTCCGTCTTTACTTTTTAGCCCACCCAGGGGCCGACCAGTGTGTCCTCGCCTGCGAGCCAATCATGCTGTGCGTCATGAAAGCTAGCAAGCGCCATCACCTCGTTCTGGGCCGTCGCGGCGAAGACCTCGCGGCGGCCTACCTCTGTGATCAAGGGCTGGTCATCCTTGACCGCAATTGGCGCTGTTCGATGGGTGAGATCGACATCGTGGCGCGCGATGGCGATGTGGTGGTGATGTGTGAGGTCAAAACTCGAAGTTCCCACCGCTTTGGTTCGCCGTTTGAAGCCATCACGACACAAAAGGCCAATCGATTGCAACGTCTGGCTTTCGCTTGGCTACAGGAACAAGGACTCGGTCCGCGGGAGCTGCGTTTTGATGTAGTGGCCATCGTTGATTCAGGAATGGGCGAGCCGGAACTCACCCATCACCAACATGTCGTCTGACTCAGGGATCGCCCGCTCCAAGGGAGTGGTGCTCATCGGGGTGGATGGGGCCATCGTTGATGTAGAAGTTGACTTAGCCGATGGCGTGGTCGGCACCTCCATCGTCGGGTTACCCGATCGGGGTGTCAACGAAGCCAAGGATCGAGTGCGAGCTGCTCTGGTCAATAGTGGACATCGCTGGCCAGCCAAGCGCGTCACGATTAGTTTGTCGCCGGCCTGGATCCCCAAAGCTGGAGCGGTAACCGATCTAGCCATTGCGCTGACCATGATGGCCGCGGATCAGGCATTGCCCCTTGAGTCCATCGCTGACACCGTGATCTTGGGGGAGTTAGCTCTCGATGGTCAGGTACGCGCAGTGCGCGGAGTCTTACCTGCTGTGCTGGCTGCTGTTCGGGCTGGAATGCGGGCAGTGATCGTCCCGGCCGCCAATGTGGAGGAAGCCGGGCTCGTCGAGCAGGTGCGGGTCATTGGTGTGCATTCATTGGCCCACGCCTATGCGGTGTTATCGGGCACCGATGAGCCTGTCACCCCTCAGTCTCGGGATGAAGGATCCTCGCGGCGTCACTCGGTGGCGCATCGATTAGACCTCAGCGAAGTGCAGGGTCAGCCATTAGCCAAGCGCGCGCTGGAAGTTGCCGCCGCGGGTGGGCACCACTTGCTCATGATGGGTGTTCCTGGTGCCGGTAAGACCATGTTGGCTGAACGTTTACCGACGATCATGCCTGCCCTGTCGGGGCAAGCGGCGCAGGAAATCACGGCGATCCATTCGCTCGATGGATCACTGGATCCGTTAAATCCTTTAATGCAATGCCCGCCTTTTGAAGCCCCACATCACACCGCAACGCTGGCGGCCATGGTGGGCGGTGGCAGCGGGCGACCCCAGCCGGGCGCTGTATCGCGCGCCCATCGCGGTGTCTTGTTCCTTGACGAAGCCCCCGAGTTTGCTCGGTCAGTGGTGGATTCTTTGCGCGAACCGTTGGAGTCTGGATTTGTGCGAGTGGCGCGCTCAGGATTTGTCGCACATTTCCCCGCACGCTTTCAGTTAGTCCTTGCGGCCAACCCCTGTCCGTGTGGCTCAACGGATCAGCGCGGGATTGGTTGTCATTGCACTCCGATGCAGCGTCGCCGCTATGCCCACAAGATCTCCGGACCGCTTCTGGACCGCATTGATCTGGTGGTGCACACGCATGGCGTGGATCGCGCGGTCCTATTGAGTGAGGCCGAGGCTGAAGAGTCCAGCGCCACTGTGGCAGTTCGCGTTCAAGCCGCAGTCGATCGCATGGCGGCGCGACTCGAAGGCACAGGGTGTGATTCCAACGCCACCATTGCCGGTTCGCAATTAAAGGGTTCAGGTCCGTTGGCGGTTCCGGCATCGGCATTGGGGTGGCTGCGGGACCAAAAGTCCGTGGTTAGCGGTCGTGGGATCGACAAAGTCTTGCGGGTGTCCTGGACTCTTGCTGATTTGGCTGGTCGTGATCGGCCCACGCTCGCCGATGTCCAAGAAGCGGTCACGTTGCGCAACGATTCGGCACGGATTGCCGCCTGATGCGATGGAATGAACGCACCGCACGAGTGCTCTTGGCGATGGTGGCATCGGTGGGGGATTCCCAACTCCATGAGCTCCTCAGTAGTCGTGGAGCCGCTGAAGTGGTTGAGGCCCTGCTACGTCAGCGCAGTTCCTTGCGGCGATCCGCCACCTATCTCAAACGATTGCCTGATGATCCCCTCACTGCAGTTGAACAGGCGATGGATGTCTCACAGCAGTGCCGAGCCCATGTGGTCATTCCTGGCGATGAGATGTGGCCCGATGCGCTCAACGACCTGCAGGCCCGTTGCCCCTGGGTGATGTGGATGCGCGGAGCACCCAGCTCACAGAACGTGAAACCGAAATTCTCCGTGGCCATGGTGGGTGCCCGCGCTGCCACAAATTATGGGACGACGGTGGCGCACGAGATCGCCGCCGATCTTGCTGCCGAGGGAGTCGTGGTGGTCTCTGGTGGGGCGTTCGGCATTGACACGGCTGCTCATCGCGGAGCACTTGCTGCTCAAGGCGTGACGATTGCGGTGCTGGCCAATGGAATCGATCAGGTCTATCCGGTCGGCAACACCTCGCTGCTTCACGCGGTCATGGCTACCGGTGTGGTGATGACGGAGCTTCCGCCGGGAATGCATCCCACCCGTCAGGGGTTCCTAGCCCGCAATCGACTGATCGCCGCCCTGGGCGGTGCGACGTTGGTTGTTGAAGCAGCAGCGCGCAGTGGGAGTGCCAGCACGGTGACGCGAGCCCTCGAACTCGGTCGCGACGTCATGGCTGTGCCAGGTCCGGTGACCTCCATGATGTCGGTCGGAACCCATGAGTTGATTCGCGATGGTGCCACGTTGGTCACCTCGGCTGATGACGTGCGTGAACTGTTGAATCCGTGGTGAACAGGCGGAACCGCGTCACTATTTGCTGGTAGAAGGGCGTTGGTTCTTGCTGTACGCGTGACTTTAAGCCACGGTGGAGGCATGACTTCCCCTGTCAATGACTCTGGCGATGCCCAGATCGCAGCGCCGTTGCAGGAAGTCCTTGATGCTTTTGTGGTTCACCTTCGTGATGAGCGTGGTTTATCCGATCACACGGTGCGCGCCTATGCCAATGATGTGCAATCGCTGCTAGTCCATGCCCAGCGCCTGGGAGTCACCTCAGTTGATCAGTTGTCGCTGTCCACGCTGCGTTCGTGGTTGGCCCGTCAACAAAGTGTGGGGCGCGCCCGCACCACCTTGGCTCGACATGCTGCTGCTGCGCGCGCGTTTACGGCATGGATTCAACGCACGG
>CALQPL010000172.1 GCA_943332445.1 Bifidobacterium breve | reverse complement strand
CTTTTTCGACGGATGAGGTAAACGCCCGTGAGTCCACCGGCAATCGCACCGGCAATCGCACCCACTACGGCGGCGCTGTTTCCGGTCGACGTCTGATTAGTCGTGGCGGCAACGGGGGTCGATGAGGGCGCGCCGGATGAGGGAGGAGCAAAAGCGAAACTGTATTTCGAGCTCACGACGTGACCATCGGCCGAAACCACGCGGTAGCGCACTGTGTAGCGACCAGGAGCGGTGATTTCCTTCACGCGTTGTTTTACGGTGTCACCAATCACGATGGCGATTCCTTGGTCAAATCGCTTGCCCGCTGAATCGGTGACAACAATGCCATTTCCGTTGGCCGCGATCTTCTCGTTGAACGTTAATGCCACCGAGCCGGGACTCTCCTTCACCTGAGAGTTAGGTCGTGGATTTGATTTTTCTAAGTCGCTATGGGCGTTTGCAGGAGTGGCCAACCCCAGCACCATGAACGCGCCACCAATCACTGCCAGAAGTAGGTGCCGATGAGCGGTTTTCACTGAGCACTTCCAATCAATGTGAGTTGACTATGGTTCAACAATAATTCGTCCGAACATAAAAGAAGACCGGCTTGCGAATGCAAACCGGTCATCTTCATGAAGTCGAAAAGTCTTAGAGGCTAGCGGCCTTTTTGGCCATGGCCGACTTGCGGTTGGCTGCCTGGTTCTTGTGAATAACACCCTTGCTGGCTGCCTTGTCGAGCTGGCGGGATGCGTTGACCAAGGCCTCGTTGGTCGCAGTGGCGTCGCCAGAAGCGAAGGCCTCACGGAAGCGACGAACCGAGGTCTTCAACCCGGAACGAACCGCCAAGTTGCGCTGGCGAGCCTTCTCGTTGGTCTTGATGCGCTTGATCTGGGACTTAATATTTGCCACTGAAGAGAGCCTTAGGTGTAAGGGGGACCTCGCGGCCACCGCTAGAAACAGGGAAGTACAGGGCTAAAAGATACCAGCGCCCCTACGGGTACTAGCCCACAGGGGCGGGCGTGGGACGATAGGCGCCTACCTACCGACTCGAGGTGCTTTTCGCGTGTCTGCGTCACCGGCGCCCAAGCCCAGTGCCACCCCGCCTGAGCTGCTGCGCAACTTCTGCATCATCGCGCATATTGACCACGGTAAATCCACCCTGGCCGACCGCATGCTGCAACTCACCGGTGTCGTTGATGCCCGCCACATGCGAGCGCAATACCTCGACCGCATGGACATCGAGCGCGAACGCGGCATCACGATTAAGTCTCAGGCCGTCCGTCTGCCGTGGGCTCCAAAGGATGGACCGAACGCTGACGTCACGCACATCTTGAATCTGATTGACACACCAGGACACGTTGACTTCACCTACGAAGTCTCTCGCTCATTGGCCGCGTGTGAAGGCGCGATCTTGTTGGTCGACGCTGCGCAGGGAATTGAAGCCCAAACGCTAGCCAACTTGTACTTAGCGATGGAAAACGATCTGCACATCATTCCCGTGCTGAACAAGATTGACCTTCCGGCCGCTCAGCCAGAAAAGTATGCAGCCGAGCTAGCCCGCCTCGTCGGGTGCGAACCAGAAGATGTCCTCAAAGTCTCGGGTAAGACCGGAGAAGGTGTCACGGAACTCCTCGACCTAGTCGTCAACACCATGCCTGCACCTAAGGGTGACCCCGATGCGCCGGCTCGTGCACTGATTTTTGACAGTGTCTATGACACGTACCGAGGTGTGGTCACTTACGTTCGCGTGATTGATGGCCATTTGTCTAAGCGCGACAAAATCTTGATGCTCTCCACTCACGCGACCCACGAAATGTTGGAAGTCGGAGTCATTGCGCCCGAGCCGGTCTCATCCGATGGCCTGGGCGTGGGCGAAGTGGGCTACTTGATTACGGGTGTGAAGGACGTTCGCCAGTCCCGCGTCGGTGACACCGTCACGACATTGAATAAGCCCGCCACTGTTGCGTTGGGTGGTTACAAAGACCCCATGCCCATGGTCTTCTCCGGTTTGTACCCGCTTGATGGTTCGGATTACCCCGACCTGCGCGATGCGTTGGACAAATTGCAGCTCAACGACGCGGCCTTGGTTTACGAACCTGAAACTTCCGTTGCGCTGGGCTTTGGTTTTCGTTGTGGCTTCCTTGGTTTGCTTCACCTTGAAATCGTGCGCGAGCGTCTCGAGCGTGAAGCTGGCCTCGCACTGATCTCTACCGCACCGAACGTGGTGTACCGCGTAGTGATGGACGATGGCAAAGAGATCACGGTCACCAACCCCAGTGAATTTCCGAGCGGAACAATCGCTGAGGTCAACGAGCCCGTGGTGCGCGCAACGATCTTGGCGCCCTCGGAATTTGTCGGAACGATCATGGAGCTGTGTCAGACCCGTCGCGGTCAATTGATGGGCATGGATTACCTGTCCGAAGACCGCGTGGAGTTGCGCTACCAACTGCCCCTGGCCGAAATCGTCTTTGACTTCTTTGATGCCCTCAAGTCACGAACCCGCGGGTATGCCTCGCTGGACTACGAGCCCACGGGCGAGCAGGTCGCCGACTTGGTCAAGGTGGACATCCTTTTGCAGGGTGAAGCCGTGGATGCGTTCAGCGCGGTGGTGCACAAGGACAAGGCCTACGCCTACGGGTTGAAAATGGCGAGCCGCCTGAAGGATTTGATTCCGCGTCAGCAGTTCGAGGTGCCAATCCAGGCCGCCATTGGTGCGCGCGTGATTGCTCGTGAAAACATTCGCGCGATTCGCAAGGACGTGTTGTCTAAGTGTTACGGCGGTGACATCACCCGTAAGCGCAAGCTCTTGGAGAAGCAAAAAGAAGGTAAGAAGCGGATGAAGATGGTGGGCCGTGTTGAGGTTCCGCAAGAAGCATTCATTGCAGCCTTGTCCAGCGAAGCAGATCCGACGAAGGAAACTCAGAAGAAGTAGGCGTGAAGGGTGACTCCTCGCGATTTGTGAGTCACACTGAGTACGTGCCTTCGACCTTGCCTGACGGCGAACCCGTCCCCACTGATGGATCGTTACCGCCATCGGCATTTGAGGGCACTCGTGAACTCGGTTTGTATCTCCATGTTCCGTTTTGCACCTCGCGCTGCGGCTATTGCGACTTCAATACCTACACCGCTGATGAATTAGGTCCGGGTGCTTCGCGCGCAACGTACCTAGATACCGCTCTGGCTGAATTGCGACTTGCCCAATCGGTGTTGGGCGATGCAGTGCGGCCGATTTCGATGCTCTTCGTCGGTGGTGGAACGCCAACATTGCTGCCCGCTTCTGATTTTGCTCGATTCCTTGAGGTGGTTCGCGCCGAGTTTGGCATCGTCGACGGGGCCGAGCTCAGTATTGAGTCCAATCCTGAATCTGTTGATGCCATAGGGCTTGAACAACTACGCGCTGCGGGGTT
>CALQPL010000171.1 GCA_943332445.1 Bifidobacterium breve | reverse complement strand
TTAGTGATTAGGCACAGGCCGTTACGAGGCCGCCGGCATCACTGTCGTAGTACCAGATGGCACTGGTGTTGGTGCTGACTGCCTTGAGGCAGTACGAGCCGGCAACAACGCCAGTTCCTACGGCAACGTTGGAAATGGTGTTCGAAGCTGAGACCTTGACGGTGGCAGTTCCGACGGTAACAACCTGGGCAGTCTGCGTTGGTGTGGCATAGGCCTGGTTGTCGACGAAGTAGGTCTCCATCTCATTAGCGACTGAACGAAGGTCCGACTTCATGGACGCTTCAGTTGCCTTCTTGCGCTGGTTGAGGAAGACGGGAATGGCGATGGCAGCAAGAATGCCGATGATGATGATGACCACCAGGAGCTCGATCAGGGTAAAGCCCTGGTCCTTCTCCTCCATGGACTTGCGGATGCGAGCGAGCATCAGGATGGTCCCTTTCTGGTGAACCGAGAGCTGTCGGCGTCTGGTCCCCATTCGGTCCTTCTTTCGAAGTACCAACCGAGGCAGCTGGGCTGACCGCGGGTGCGGTCCCCTGGCTTTGCGACCCCACCTTGCGGCGGGTGTGCCCTTTCTGGCCTTGTAGCTCATTGACAGTTAGTACTTCGCCCAGATGGCGGAAAACCTTGAGCCCTTTTTCCAAAGTTTTTTCAACAAATTTCCCTCATGGGACCGGCTAGGCACAAAATCGGGCCAAAAAAGGCCAAAATCGACCTCAGATGACCCTAAAACCAGGGCCATGAGGGGCCGATCGTGTCCGTTTTGTCCTATTTGATCAGGTCGAAGATCTTAAAGATCGGCATGTAGAGGGCGATGATCATCGCTCCCACAATGCCTCCGAGGAACCCGATCATCAACGGCTCAATCAGGGCCGTGAGGGATTCGGTGGTCGCTTCGACTTCCTGGTCGTAGAACTCAGAGATCTTATGCAGCATCGCATCTAAGGCTCCGGTGTCCTCACCCACAGCCATCATCTGCACCAGCATGGGAGGAAAGACTTCGTGACGCGTCAGCGGAGCCGTCATGGATTCACCTTGACGAACCGACTCTTGCACGTCGAGGACAGCTTTACCCACCACACTGTTGCCGGTGGTTTCAGCCACGATGTCCAGCGCTTGCAGGATCGGCACACCCGAACTCATCATCGTTCCCAGGTTACGAGCAAAGCGCGAGAGGGCGATCTTGGCGAACAAGTCACCAAATACCGGGATCTTCAACTTGAGCGGGTCAACAAAACCGCGCACTTCTGGGGTGTGCTTGACCTTGTTCCAAATAATCACACCTGCGATGCCGAACACGATCAAAAATGGCGTACCAAATTTCAACACCGTCGACATGAAGATCAAGAACTTCGTCGGGGCTGGCAGCTCCCCACCCAACGAGGTGAACATCTTGGAAAAGACGGGAACAATGAACAAGAGCATGCCCACAACGGCCAAAATGGCCATCACAAAGACCACGACCGGGTAGGTCATGGCGGACTTGATCTTGCCCTTGAGCTTGACCTCAGCCTCGTAGTTCTCGGCAATCTGCAGCAGAACAGAGTCCAGGAAGCCACCCACCTCACCAGCGCGACACATGTTGACCATGAGCGGCGGGAAGACCCGAGGGTGCTTCGCCAGCGATGCCGACAGCGATTGACCTTCCTCGACATCGGCACTGACCTGGACCAAAATCTTGGCCAGTTCCTTGTTCTCGGTTTGTTCCGACAAGATGACCAAGGCGCGCAGCAACGACAAACCAGCATTGATCATCGTGGCAAATTGGCGCGACATAATCGCCAGGTCCTTGGTCTTGACCTTGGAACCAAACGAAGGCAACGTGAGTTCGCGCTTCATGCCCGGGTTGAACGCTGTGATGCTCAACGGCGCATAACCCATGCTCTTGAGCTTGGTGGCAACAGCCGTTGGCGAGTCAGCATCAATTTGACCCTGAACGAGTTTGCCGGCGCGATCGCGAACCGAGTATTGGTAAGTAGAAGTCGTCATGACAATCAGCCTCGTCCTGTCAACCGGTTGAAGTCATCGATGTGATGACACTTCTCCATGCCCGTGGAGTAGCTGATTTGACCGTTGTTGACCAAATCCGCCAGGTGCTGGTCCATGGTGTGCATGCCGTACTGGGCCCCCGCTTGCATCGCGGAGTAAATCTGGTGGGTCTTGCCCTCGCGGATCATGTTGCGAATAGCGGGAGTGGCCATCAAGACCTCGGTTGCTGCCACGCGACCTTCGCCGTCCTTGGTCTTAGCCAAGGTCTGACACACCACACCCTGCAGTGCACCGGCGAGCTGCACGCGAACCTGTTGTTGCTGGTGCGGCGGGAAGACGTCGATGACGCGGTCAATGGTTTGGGCGGCATCCTGGGTGTGCAACGTGGCGAAAACCAAGTGACCGGTTTCAGCAGCCGTCAGCGCGACCGAGATCGTTTCGAGGTCACGCAACTCCCCCACCATGATGATGTCGGGGTCTTGTCGCAAGGCATGCTTGAGCGCATCGGTAAAGCTATGGGTGTCTTCGCCCACTTCGCGTTGGTTCACGATGCACCCCTGGTGCCCGTGCAAGAACTCAATGGGGTCCTCAACGGTCAAGATGTGATCGCGACGATTGCGATTAGCCAGGTCAATCAAGGCCGCCAACGTCGTTGACTTTCCCGAACCCGTGGGACCTGTCACCAGGACGAATCCCCGCGGAAGCATCGCAAAGTTGGCCACTGCCGCTGGGACACCCAAAGCCTCAAGAGGCTTAATTTCAAAGGGAATCAAGCGAAATGCCGCGCCGAGGGCGTCCCGCTGGCGATACATGTTCACGCGGAAACGGGCCCGACCAGGCAAGGAATAGGCGAAGTCAAGTTCGAGGTCTTTTTCAAACTTTTCACGCTGGCGCTGGGTAATCGATGCGTACATCACGCGCTGGATCACCGGTGCTGAGAGGACGGGGAATTGCTCGAGAGGCACCAGGTCGCCGCGCATGCGGATTACCGGGCGGCTACCGATGGTCAGGTGCAAGTCTGAGGCGCCGGATTGCAGTACTTCAAGCAAAAGCTCCTGCAGGTTGACCTCATCTTCAGCAGCTTCCTTTTCCGTCGTCGCTCGACGGTATTCATCGCTGAAATCTTCACTGACTTCGACGTCATCAACGTCGGCCACTTCCTCGCGAGGTGCCATCACGGGCGCCGCGGAAGGAACAGGCAGGGGTTCAACCAGGACTGTCGGTACTGCGGCAGGTTCACTGGTGGCCACGGGCGCAACTGCGGGTGCAACCTGGGCTACGGCCTCAGCGACGGGAGGAACGACGTTTCCACTGGGGGCAAAGCGATCTTGCGCAATGGCAGAGCCGGCGAAGAAGTCCTCACTAGGGGCACTCCACGCCTGGTCGTCGCTTGGGACCGAGGTAAAACCGGTGG
>CALQPL010000170.1 GCA_943332445.1 Bifidobacterium breve | reverse complement strand
GGCATTCCATGAGCCACGCGGCGTCTTGGTTGACCTCGATGTTTTGGCCGGACTGCCGATCGAAGAACACCGCGCCGGATTGCCCGAAATCGTGAAAGCCGGATGGATTCACGATCCAGTGATCTTGGATTTGATCGAGGCTGACCCCCTGGGAGCCTTGGATCCGTCGTCGTCGGTGTGCGAGGAATTGATCACGCGCGCGATTGCCGTTAAGGCTGAGGTCGTTGCTGCGGACCTGCGCGAGTCAGCCACGTCGGGACTGAGTCGAGAGATCTTGAATTACGGCCACACGTTCGCGCACGCGATTGAAAAGGTCGAGAATTACTCGTGGCGACATGGCCATGCCGTATCAGTGGGGATGATCTTCGCCGCGGAGTTGGCACAGGCCCTCGGCCTACTGTCCTTGGATGACGTCAATCGTCACCGCGCGATCTTGACCACGCTGGGATTGCCTATTTCCTACGCGGGTTCGGGCTCGTGGGACGACTTGCTGGCCACGATGCGCATCGACAAGAAAGCTCGCGGTGCTGTGATGCGCTTTGTGTTGCTCTCGGGTGTTGCACAGCCTGCAGCCGTAAATAATCCAGCGTCAGACGCGCTGGAAGCGGCGTTTCTTGCCGTTTCTAGTCCACAATAGAAAAACGCGGATTGACCTGACGAACGAAAGGCTTGTTGTGGAGCCCGTCCTTGTACTCAACGGTCCGAACCTGGGCCGCCTTGGTTCACGCGAGCCCGAAATCTATGGCGGCACTACCTACGACCAGCTGGTCACCCAACTTGATGCACAGGCTGCACTTCTCGGGATCTCTATTGAAGTGCGTCAAAGTGATTCAGAAACTGACTTGGTGCATTGGATCCACGAAGCCATTGATACGCGCCGGCCCGTGATTCTCAATCCTGCTGCGTTTACCCATTACAGCTACGCGTTGCGCGATGCCTGCGCGATGATGACCACACCGCTGATCGAGGTACACATCTCGAATCCAGCCGCTCGCGAGGAATTTCGCCACACATCGGTGATTTCGGCCGTGGCAACGGGGACCATCGCCGGTTTCGGCGTGGACTCCTACGTCTTGGCCCTGCGGGCACTTGCCTCTTTGTCAGGCTGAATCGCGTGACATGGCACCACCGACGTGATCTAGCACTGGCACGCGCTGCCGAGGCCGGGTGTTCGGCTTTACTGATTACGCACCCGGTGAACGTCAGATATCTGTGCGGTTTCGACGGATCGGCCGGCGCGCTACTGATTACTCCTGATCGCGTCGTGTTGGCAACCGATGGGCGCTACGTGCAACAAGCTGGGATACAAGCCACTGATTGTGAAGTAGTCCAGACACGTGATTACAGCGCTGCACTACTGGACATTGCACGAAGTGCGCACCTGTCCACGGTTGGGTGTGAAGGTGACCACGTGTCATGGAACCAGCACGCTCGAATGAGCGAACTGTGCGTGGATGTTGTGGCGACTTCTGGCCTGATCGAGTCATTGCGCATGGTGAAGGATTCGCAGGAGCTTGACTACATCCGGCAAGCGTGCAGTCTGACTGAATCCGCATTGCAAGCCACCCTTGATGCAGTTCGGGTTGGAATTACTGAACGAGAGCTGGCTCGAATTTTCAGTTCCGCGGCAATGGATCTCGGGGCCGATGGCCTGGCCTTTGATCCGATCATTGCGATCGGGGAGAACGCAGCAATCCCGCATCACGCACCTGGTGAGCGTGCCTTGATTCACGGGGACGTGGTCCTTTGTGATGTCGGCGCTTCGGTTGGCGGCTACTGCGCTGACCTGTCGCGAACTGTCGTGTTGGGGTCAGCCTCACCGGATCTGATCCATATCCACGATGTGGTCTCTAGGGCGCAATCTGCAGCCATGGCCGGACTTGCTCCAGGGGTTGCGGCGAGTGACATTGATCAATTGGCTCGCGATGTCATCGCTGCCGCTGGTTTTGCCGATAAATTTATTCATGGCACGGGTCATGGATTGGGTCTGGAAATCCACGAGCCGCCACTGTTGGGAGCATCAAGCGCCGGTACACTAGGGGAGCACTTTGTGGTCACGATTGAGCCGGGTATTTACCTTCCCGGTGTTGGCGGAGTGCGCATTGAAGACACGGTGCTGGTTACCTCCAACGGCTACGAGTCATTGACCACGGGCACACGCGAACTCGTTGAAATATCTGTATAGGAGTCAGGATTACCGATGGCCACCAGTAACGACCTGAAAAATGGTCTGGTCCTAAACATTGATGGTCAGCTCTGGACCGTTATTGACTTCCAGCATGTCAAGCCTGGTAAGGGTGGCGCCTTTGTGCGCAGCAAGCTGAAGAACGTGCTCTCCGGCAAGGTTGTTGACAAGACGTTTAACGCGGGCGTGCGCGTCGAGACAGCAAACGTCGATAAGCGGGACATGCAATATCTGTACAAGGATGCCGACGACTACATTTTTATGGACTTGGATTCCTTCGACCAAATCAACATTTCGACCCAGGTTGTGGGCGACAACTCCAAGTGGCTTCTGGAGAACCAAAAGGCGATTGTGGCTTTGCACGAAGGAAATCCGCTTTACGTTGAGCTTCCGGTCACCGTTGAACTTGAGGTCACGTACACCGAGCCGGGCATGCAGGGCGATCGCTCCACCGGTGGAACCAAGCCCGCGACCGTAGAGACCGGCGCTGAAATCCAGGTCCCCTTGTTCATCACCACTGGCGAACGCGTGAAGGTTGACACTCGCGACGGTAGCTACCTCGGCCGAATTTCAGGTTGATGGGATGACAGCCCGAACTAAAGCCAGAAAACGGGCCCTCGATGTTCTCTACGCCGCTGACGTTCGCGGGGTGGACTCGCGAGAAGTGCTCGCTGAACTCGTAGCCGAGCGTGTTGCGGCGCGTGATTCGATCAATCCCTACACCGTGGAGTTGGTCGAAGGGGTGCACGAGCACCTCGAGCGCATTGATGAACTGCTCCTCACGCATGCCGAAGGCTGGGCGCTAGATCGGATGCCGGTCGTGGACCGCAATCTGCTCCGTATTGGAGTTTTCGAAATTCTGTGGCAAGCCGACGTGCCTGATGCGGTGGTCGCCAGCGAAGCTGTGGAGCTCTCGACGCAGATTTCAACCGACGATTCGCCGCGGTTCATCAATGGGCTGCTCTCCAGGGTCATTGACCTCAAGCCAATGCTTCCCGAGGGTCGCGAAGCGATCCTGGCGCAGACTCCCGCTGGGGAAATCCCGCCTAGCGAGTAGTGGTGGTACCCCGAGTGAGATTTGAACTCACACTGGACGGGTTTTGAATCCGTTGCCTCTGCCGTTGGGCTACCGGGGCTGGTGCGTGATCAGACTACCCTGAACCCTGTGAGCAGTGAACAGGCATGGTCAGCCAACGATGGCACCGCGCGAAGAATCGTTGTCGCAGAGGACGAAG
>CALQPL010000169.1 GCA_943332445.1 Bifidobacterium breve | reverse complement strand
TCTGACAGGGTTGGATATCAGCGGGGTGGATTTGCGGGGGGTGAGCTCGGGTGGAGTGATCGGTCTCCCGACGCTTCCGACGGGTTATCAATTAGTGGGCGATGGATACATTGTTGGACCAGGTGTGAGATTGACCGGTGTGAATATTGATGGCTTTGATCGAGCCAGTATCAACCTGAACGGCGTGATTTCCGGTGGGGTCACGGGCACTCCGGCTTCGCTACCGACCGGCATGATTTTGCTGGGGGGTTATTTAATCGGTGCCTACGCAAACTTGACTGATGCAGACCTGACAGGGCTTGACTTGACGGGCGCGGATTTGAATCATGCTGCGATTGGCAACGCAAACTTTTCTGGCACCACGCTCACGGGCGTTTCTTCCGGTTATCTCAGCGGAACCCCGATCAATGTGCCCAGCCCGTGGGTTCTTCTCAATGGCTACTTAGTGGGACCTGGCGCGAACTTGCGTAATGCTGGCTTGTCTCCGATCGACTTTGGTACGGCTGATCTAACCAATGCCGATCTGTCGGGAGCCAATTTGTCGGGGTCAAATTTGAGTGCGGCAACGTTGGACGGCATCAAGTCCAATGGGGTGCTGGGAGATATGGCTTTACCACCAACGTGGCTTAACATCCGCGGGTGCGCCTGTCCTTCTGGTTTGCTCGTTGGTCCCAAGGCCAACCTTGCAGGTGCAGATATTACGTATCTGAATATGGCAGCTGCCACCTTGACCGGGGTTCGTTCCGGATCGGTGACGGGACGCAGCTACCTCTTGCCCGCTGGGTGGGTCCTTCTGCAGGGTTATTTGGTGGGCCCATCAGCGGACCTTCGTGGGGCTAATTTGTCGAATCAATCGCTTGATGGTTTGAATTTGACAGATGTTGACTTGACCGGCGCGGACATTACGAACTCCACCTTTGTGGGAACGACGTGGAGTAACACCACCTGTGTGGATGGCTCTAACAGCAGCATTCACATTGGCGGATCCTGTCTGAATGCACTCGACACGACTGCGCCGGCGGGTGGATCCCTGACGGTAAATGGCGTGAGCGCAACTGCTGGGGGCAGTACGAGTTACAGCACCGGCACGTTCAGCGGAACCTTCACTGATTTCACCGATGCCGCCCTAGCAAGTAACACGGTGACGCGCTCGGTGGGAACGAACACCGCTGGTGTGTGTAGTTCGTTCGGTGATGGACTGCCTGTTTCTTCCATTAGTGAGACCTCGGCAGCAGTGGGTTGCTATCGCTACGTGCTCACCGGTCTTGACCTAGCCGGAAATTCATCCAGTCTGCAAACCACCGTCATCGTGGGTGCGGCTCCGACGACCACGGCCGTAACGAGCGGCACGTACAAAGTGGGTTACAAGATCACGTGTAATGCAGTAGCAACAAATACTGATGGGGCGGCGCAAATTGCTTGGCTAAATAACGGTGTAGTAATTGCCGGACAAGCATCCGCGACCTACACGTTGCCGGCAACGATGTACAACCGTTCGATTTCTTGTCGGGTAACGGTGAGTAATGCGTATGCGAGCCCGCCACCTACAACAAGTGCTTCTCACCTTGTGGGGCTAGGGAACAAACCAGCGCTGAAAACCGCACCGGCGATTACCAAGACGGTGAAGGTCGGAACTCGGATTTACGCATCCAAGGGAACGTGGTCGTTGTCTGGTTTGAGCTACTCCTACCAATGGAAGCGCTCGGGCAAAGCGATCTCTGGCTCGCTTGCGCGCAAGTCGTCCTGGAAGGTTGTTGCAGCGGATAAGGGTAAGTACCTGACCTGCACCGTGACCGTTAAAAAGGCCGGATACGCCTCAAACTACGCAACGACCGGGCGTAAGAAGGCTTCGTAAGGCGGGGCTAGTTGCCCAAACCGTTCCGCTTGAACCACGGCATGGGGTTCACTGCCACTTTGGGTGAGGTGTGCAGTTCAAAGTGCAAGTGTGAACCGGTGACATTGCCGGTCGTTCCGACACGGCCCACGCGTTGACCAGTGGTGACGGTGTCGCCGACCGCAACGTCGACTTTCGACAAGTGGCAGTACCACGTTTCGATCCCGCCCTTGTGGCGAAGCTGCACCACGATGCCACGACGACCAAACGATTCGGCAAAAATCACCACACCGTTTGTGACGGCACGAACCGCATCACCGGTGTCGCCATCAAAGTCTTGTCCGGTGTGCTGACCCGATGACCAGGTACCACCAGAGGCGCCGAACGGTTCGCCCAAGCTGACTGAACTCACTGGCCATACCCAGGTGCTGGCAGTTCGTGCTGCACGAAGTCGCGCCTTGCTTCGCGAAGCTCGTTGCGACGCGACACTACGAGCTGTTGCTGCTCGAAGGGCTGGTTGTGCGCCGACTCGGGTGATGGCAACAGTGGCTGTGGCAGTGACAGTTGGAGAGTTGCTGACGGTGGCAACGGATGGACTTGCCGATACAGAGGGAATGACAGCGTCGGTAGTCAGGGCTGTACCGGCAACCGCAAGAGTCACACCCATCACTCCAGTCACAACGCAGCGCGCGAGGTAAGGATGCACGCGCAAGCTCCTGGGGATGTGGTCTGACATTGAAAGCGCCCCAGGGATCGCCTGGGACGCAGTACGTCAATGGTACGCAAGGGCTTGTAGGCGGTCATCAGGTGGCTGGCGGACGGGGGATGGGCCGATCTACCGAGGGGTTCGAGTAGGCGTGGGTGGTGCGTAGCGCGCAAGCGCGGACAGATAGCGTTCACCCTGTCGTTACGGGTTGAGAAGCGATTGCCCTCTCGCCCCCCTTCAACTCAAGTTTGAGGACTCCACGCGTGGATCTGTACGAATACCAAGCCAAGGATCTATTCGCTAAGCACGGCGTACCGACGCAATCGGGAATCGTCGTCACTACCGCCGCGGCCGCTCGCGATGCAGCCGAAAAGATCGGCACCACCGTTGTGGTCAAGGCCCAGGTGAAGACCGGTGGCCGAGGAAAAGCCGGTGGCGTCAAGCTCGCCGAGACTCCCGCAGAGGCGCAGGAAAAGGCTGAAGCCATTCTTGGCCTGGACATCAAGGGCCACATCGTTCATCAAGTGTTGATCACCGAAGCCAGCGACATCGTCGAGGAGTACTACGTCTCCTTCCTGCTTGACCGCGCAAACCGCACCTACTTGGCCATGGCCTCGGTCGAAGGCGGCATGGAGATCGAGCAACTCGCTGTTGAGCGCCCCGATGCGCTAGCCAAGATTGCCGTGGATGCCATCGAGGGCGTTACGGCGGCGAAGGCTGCGGAAATTTCTGATGCAGCTGGCTTCGCGCCGGAAATCCGCGACCAGATCATCGACATTTTGCAAAAGTTGTGGGTTGTCTTCATCAAAGAAGATGCCACGTTGGTCGAGGTGAATCCGTTGGTCAAGGATCCATCGGGCAAGGTGCTGGCGCTGGACGGCAAGGT
>CALQPL010000168.1 GCA_943332445.1 Bifidobacterium breve | reverse complement strand
TATCTACTGCATGTGCGTGGTCTCGGGCTAGAAACGCACACGTGGGTCCAGACCCAGAAACCAATCCCGCCAAAGCGCCTGCGTCAAGCCCGGCATCAAGAACCCGTTGCAAATCCGCGCGCAGAGCCACTGCTGGTGCCTGCAAATCGTTGAGCAAAGCGCTGGCTAAAGCCGTGGTGTCCCCCGAGCTCAGCGCTGTCAGGACGGCATCGGGCACTCGCGGTTCAGGGATCGCGCGATCACCGCGCAGTTCGTCGAGCTTGGAATACACACTCGGAGTAGATAAGCCGCCGATGGCCAAGGCGAATACCCAATGGAATCCACCACGCACTAACACTGAGGTCAATTGATCGCCACGACCTAATCCCAGCGCTGTTCCGCCGTGCAAGGAGAACGGAACATCAGCACCAAGCTCAGCAGCAAGTTGATACAACACTTCGCGGGGCACGTGTGACTCCCACAAGGCGTCGCACGCGACCAACGTTCCGGCCGCATCGGCACTTCCACCGGCCATTCCCCCAGCCACCGGAATTCCTTTAGCGATGTGGATTGAAACATCAGCCACTGTGCCGAGGTGACGGGCTAAGAGTTCGGCTGCGCGCCAGGCAATGTTGGTGTGATCAGTGGGAACAACATCGGCACCCTCACCCGAAATGGTGAGTTCGATGCCACCACCAGGATTCGGGCTGACCGTGATGTCATCAAAAAGTGACACGGCTTGAAAGACTGTCGCGAGATCGTGATACCCATGCTCATCGAGTCCACCCACACACAAGGCCAGATTGACTTTGCCGGGAGCGCGCACCACAACGGTTTCGGAAAACTCCGGGAGGGCGGCGGTCATGAGCCCATTGTGCGCTGTCGGGCGATCGCAATCGCGGCGAATTGGGCAACATCAAGGGCTTCGCCTCGAAGAGAGGGGTCGACTCCTGCCGTCTCGAGCAAAGCATCCACGGCCTCACGCGAGCCAGCCCATTGCGCAAGGGTTGAGCGCAAGGTCTTGCGGCGTTGGGCAAAAGCAGCATCGACGACAGCGAAGACTTGCTGTCTAGTGACTTCAGTTGTGATTGGCGCATGACGTTGGAGTGCCACCAATCCCGAATCCACGCGCGGCTGAGGCCAAAAGACTGTGGTTCCCACTGATCCAACTCGTGAAACTTCGCCGAACCATCGTGCCTTCACCGAGGGCACGCCGTAGGTGCGTGAACCAGGTGGAGCCGCAAGACGATCAGCGACTTCTGACTGCACCATCACCAGAACCTTGGTGATCGATTCAAACGTGGCGAGCAAGTGGAGCAACACCGGCACAGAAACGTTGTACGGAAGGTTGGCCACCAACGCGGTTGGTTCTTGGTCTAATGCATTGACCTGTAACGCATCGGCATTGATGATCTGTAGCCGATCGACCAACGTCGGGGCTTGCTCGCTAACGGTCTTGGGCAAAGCACCGGCTAGAACGTCATCAATTTCAACCGCAATAACCTGGTGAACTTTCGGAAGGAGCCCGAGCGTTAACGAACCTAGTCCGGGGCCTACTTCAAGGACAACATCATCAACGTCAACATTGGCGAGCTGCACAATGCGGCGGACCGTATTGGCATCGACGACGAAGTTTTGGCCACGTTGCTTGGTGGGACGCAGGTTCAATTCGCTGGCTAACTGCCGAATGCGCACGGCGCCTAGAAGTTGCGCGGCCTCATCAGCACTCATGGGTTACCACGGTCCAAAGACCCGCTCGGAGTTCGCCGAAATCGCCGCGCACAGTTCGTCTTCACTGCAGTCCAAGGTCTGCGCCATGACGCGAACAGTGTGCGGAATCAAATACGACGCATTAGGGCGTCCGCGAAATGGTGCTGGGGTGAGAAAGGGCGCATCGGTTTCGACCAAGATGTTGGTCAAGGGCGTAACAGCCAACGCTTCCCGCAACGAGTCGGCGTTCTTAAAGGTCACAGTGCCAGCAAAGGACAACATAAAGCCGCGGTCAATGCACTCACGGGCGAAGTTGACATCCCCGGAGAAGCAATGCATCACCACGGTATGAGGAGCACCGACCTCATCCACGATCGCCAACACATCATCGTGGGCATCGCGATCGTGAATAACGAGCGGCTTGTTGACTTGTTTAGCAATAGCGATGTGCTGCTTGAACGAATGGTGCTGAGCCGCTCTACCCGACTCGTCGGTGCGGAAATAGTCCAAACCTGTTTCGCCAACGGCACGTACCCGCTCATGCATCGCCAGCTCGGCGATCTCCGCTAACGCAGCATCGAGTTGATCCGCAGATTCAGCCGCCAGCCGGGGCGCCTCATTGGGATGCAGGGCCACGGCCGCCAGAACCGAGGGATGGGACTTTGCGGCCTCCACCGACCAGCGAGCACTCGGCAGGTCGCAACCAATTTGCACGACACGATCGATACCGGCAGCCGCCGCGGAACTCAGGGCCTCGGTGACATCCATCCACGTTTCACCGTCACGAATATCGAGGTGGCAGTGACTGTCGGCGACTGCAACGGCGAGTGGTTCAGGAGCAGGTGGGTACGAGGTATCGCGGGTTCGACCTTCATTTCGGCGCTCACGAACCGGCTGGAGGTCCTCGCTCATGAAGAAAATTCCTCAGGATCTTCCAAGCGTGGGAACAGCGAATCACCCTTAGTCAACACGCTGCCCGCAGGAAGCAGGCCCCATTGGCCACAGTCTTGAATGCGTTGACTGGCCAGCGATCCAAGGGCAGCTTCGGCACCTAACTGCGACCACAACGATGCACATGCCTTCGGCATCACCGGGTTGAGCAGAACGGACAAGATGCGCAAACCTTCGGCAGCGGCGTACAACGTTGTTGCTACGGAATCACGGGCGGCCTGGTCCGTGTCCATCGTCTTGGCGACTTTCCACGGCTCTTGAATAGTGAGGTAGCCATTGACCGCGTCGACGAGTTCCCACGTGGCATTGATTGCGCCGGAGAAACTCAAGGAGTCAACTGCAGAATCGGCTGCTTGGGCGGCTCGGGCCGCGACCTGTGCCAATTCCTTCTCAGCATCGCCGGCCGATACGGCGTCGGGTAGCACACCATCAAAGTATTTGTTGGTCATCGCGGTCACACGGGAGGCGAGGTTGCCCAATCCATTGGCAAGTTCAGCGGTGTAGCGCGCCGACATGTCTTCCCATGAGAACGATCCATCTTGTCCAAACGAAATCGCGCGCATGAAGTAGTAGCGAAAGGCATCAGAACCAAAGTGATCGATGATCGCACTAGGAGCGATACCAGTGAGTTTGCTCTTACTCATCTTTTCGCCACCGACGAGCAACCAACCGTGAGCAAAAACCTTCGCTGGCAATGGCAAACCCGCGGCCAAGAGCATGGCTGGCCAGATCACCGCGTGGAATCGCAAGATGTCCTTGCCCACCAGGTGAACATCGGCGGGGAAGGTTGATG
>CALQPL010000167.1 GCA_943332445.1 Bifidobacterium breve | reverse complement strand
TCCACGCGCAAGGAGACGTTACCGACCAACTCAGAGTCCAATCGGGCCTTGAGCAAGCGGGCGGTCAGCTTGGTGCCCGAGCGCCCAGAAAGAGGTGAGGTGTTGATACCGATGGTCATCGACAGCGATGGCTCATCCACGGTGATCACGGGAAGCGGAACGGGGTTTTCCAAATCAGCCAACGTCTCACCAATGGTGATTTCAGAAATTCCAGCGATGGCCAATAGGTCGCCCGGCCCGGCGGATTCAGCAGGAACACGGTCGAGAGCTTCGGTCATCAACAGCTCAACAATTTTTACGCGCTCAACAGTTCCGTCGGCGCGACACCAAGCCACCTGCTGGCCCTTTTTGATTTCGCCTTCGTGGATGCGGCACAAGGCCAAGCGACCCAAGTAGGGCGAAGCATCCAAGTTGGTCACGTGAGCTTGCAACGGAGCACCGGGAGTAAAGGTGGGAGCCGGAATCGTTGAGGTCAGCGCGGTGAAGAGTGGACCGAGGTCGTCGCAGTCGGGCATGCCACCGTCTTCGGGGCGATTCATGGACGCGCGACCAGCTTTAGCCGAGCAGTACACGATCGGGAAGTCGATTTGCTCTTCTGTGGCATCTAGGTCCAAGAAGAGTTCATACGTCTCGTCCACGACTTCTTTAATACGTGAGTCCGGACGGTCCACCTTGTTGATCACCAGAACCACGGGCAAACCCTTGGCCAAGGCCTTGCGCAAGACGAAGCGGGTTTGCGGCAGCGGGCCTTCGCTGGCATCCACCAGGAGTAGCACGCCGTCGACCATTTCCAGTCCACGCTCAACCTCGCCACCGAAGTCGGCGTGACCTGGGGTGTCCACGATGTTGATGGTCATAGCCGTGGCGCCATCCGTGGCAGGGATCACATCAGATCCTGCGGGAGGGACGTAGCGGATTGCCGTGTTTTTGGCGAGGATTGTAATGCCCTTTTCCCGCTCAAGATCCATCGAATCCATCACACGATCGGTCAAGGCTTCATGCGCATTGAAAGCTCCGGCTTGACGCAACATCTGGTCAACCAGAGTGGTCTTTCCGTGGTCAACGTGGGCCACGATGGCCACATTGCGCAGGTCATAACGAAAGGTCGTGGGGGTGTTGGGCACGTCGGCCAGCACTCGATTCTGGGACAGGGGGGCGACAGCGTGTGCTGCCGGTCACTCTGTAATCCTAAGGGGCGCATTATTTCGCACCACACAGGCTTGACCCACCCCAATGTGATGTTGGCTAGCAACTCTTCCGTGGAGGAATATTCATGACCAGCGGCACCCTCTCGCCCGGCAGGGCAAGAATTACTGCTCGCACCCTGCGAACCGACAAGTACTGGATCTCTCCACTGCTGACGGTCATCGGAATCACCGCATGGATCACGTACGCGACTGTTCGCGTCTTCATGCAGAACTATTACTGGGCTGCACAGGGCGGCGACGAGGCCATCCGCTACCTCACACCGTTCTACTCCCCCTGCATCTCCAACGGTTGCATTCCTGCTGCCGCTGAATGGGGAACGTTCCTGCCCGACCTGTGGTTCATTCCTTACGCCGCGTTGACTTTGCCGTTCTTGTTCCTCTTCCGCTTCACCTGCTACTACTACCGCAAGGCCTACTACCGCTCGTTCTGGCAATCGCCCACCGCCTGCGCGGTCAACGAGCCCCACAAGAAGTACTCCGGCGAATCACGCTTCCCGCTTTTGGGCCAAAACTCGCACCGCTACTTCTTCTACATTGCGGCCTTGATCTCCATCATCAACACCATTGATGCCTTCCACTCCTTCCAAAGCGAAGATGGCAGCTGGGGCGTCGGCGTTGGCTCGATCGTCTTGACCGCCAACGTGGTGCTGCTGTGGGCCTACACCGCTTCGTGCCACTCGTGCCGCCACATCATGGGTGGTCGTTTGACTAACTTCTCCAAGCACCCGTTGCGTTACAAGGGTTGGACCTTTGTTTCCAAGCTCAACGGTAAGCACCAGCAATTGGCCTGGACCACTTTGGCTTCTTTGGTTGTCGCTGACTTCTACGTCATGGCAGTTGCCGCTGGCTGGATCACCGACTTCAACACCTTCTAACCATCACACACTGAGGAATTGACACTTCTATGACACAGATCGAACGCCATTCATTTGACGTAGTGGTGATGGGTGCTGGTGGTGCCGGACTGCGTGCCGCCATTGAAGCTCGCATGATGGGCAAGTCAGTCGCCATCATCACCAAGTCATTGCTGGGTAAAGCACACACCGTTATGGCTGAAGGTGGCGCTGCCGCTGCCATGGGTAACGTCAACAGCAACGACAACTGGCAAGTCCACTTCCGCGACACCATGCGCGGTGGCAAGTTCTTGAACAACTACCGCATGGCCGAACTCCACGCCAAGGAATCCCCCGACCGCATTTGGGAACTGGAAACCTATGGCGCATTGTTTGACCGCACCAAGGACGGCAAGATCAGCCAGCGCAACTTCGGTGGTCACGAGTACCCCCGCCTCGCGCACGTTGGTGACCGCACCGGCCTGGAATTGATCCGCACGATGCAGCAAAAGATCATCTCCTTGCAGCAAGACGACGAGCGTGAGTTCGGCGATGGCGAGAAGTTCATCAAGGTCTTCGCTGAGTGCTCAATCCAAGAGATCTTCACCAAGGACGGCGCAGTTACCGGTTGCATGGGTTACTTCCGTGAGACCGGCGACTTCATTGCCTTCGACACTGCAGCCATCGTCTTGGCCACCGGCGGTATCGGCAAGGCGTACCGCGTCACGTCGAACTCGTGGGAGTACACCGGCGACGGTCACGCTCTCGCGATGCGCGCCGGCGGTTCCTTGGTCAACATGGAGTTCTTGCAGTTCCACCCCACCGGCATGGTCTGGCCACCGTCGGTCAAGGGCATCTTGGTCACCGAGTCCGTTCGCGGTGACGGTGGTGTGTTGAAGAACTCTGAAGGCAAGCGCTTCATGTTCGACTACGTCCCCGACGTGTTCCGCAAGCAGTACGCGGAAACCGAAGAAGAAGCCGACCGCTGGTACACCGACGCCGACAACAACCGTCGTCCTCCAGAGTTGTTGCCTCGCGACGAAGTCGCCCGCGCGATTAACTCTGAGGTCAAGGCCGGTCGTGGCACTCCTAACGGTGGCGTGTACCTGGACATTGCCTCGCGCCTTCCAGCCGAACAGATCCTCAAGCGCCTGCCCTCGATGTACCACCAGTTCAAAGAGCTGGCCGACGTTGACATCACCAAGGAGCCGATGGAAGTCGGACCGACCTGTCACTACGTAATGGGTGGCGTCGAGACCATTCCTGACACCTGTGCTTCGCCGTACGTCAAGGGCTTGTTTGCCGCTGGTGAAGTCGGTGGCGGAATGCACGGCTCCAACCGTCTGGGTGGTAACTCACTGTCTGACCTGTTGGTCTTTGGTCGTCGTGCTGGTTTGGGTGCTGCT
>CALQPL010000166.1 GCA_943332445.1 Bifidobacterium breve | reverse complement strand
TGCGCCTGTGGAATCGGAGCAGGTTGCCCTTGTCGTTGTTCGACTGCGTGAGGGTGGAACGATGTATCGCCTCACTGGCTCCAGTGTTGTTCGTGAGGATGTTCGTCAAGCAGTCATCCGAGCCACGCTGGACGCGGTAAATAGGCGCGTAGAAGCCATCATGGAGAAGGGGAGTGATCAAGCGTAATGACGATCATTAATAGCTCTCGTTCCCTAGAAGTTGTGGGTGCGCCGGCCATCGATCCCGCAGTTGTGGAGGATGCGCGCACCTTGGGCATCGCTCCCGATTCCGTCTTGGCCACTGAAGTCCTCGATGGCGGTCGCGGTCGCCGAACCTGGCGCGTCAGGACTGCTTCAGCGGACTTCGTTCTACGTCGTCGCCAGTTTCTTGGCGATGAAGACGTGGCAACAACAGTTGCAGCTTCGCTAGGTGTTGGCCCTGAAGTTGTGAGCAGCCACGTTGCCAGCGGTTTAATTTTGACCAAGTGGTTAGACGGATCTATTCCTTCTGCGCCGCAATTGCGCGAGTCATTCCTTCCAGAACTTGCTCAAGCGTTACTCAAGATCCATTCAGTCACGAGCATTCATGGTCAACCTGTCACCGAGGTAGTTTCTGGTATTGATCCGTTGATGACGCGCGCGGATTATTTGGCAACGATCAAAGGACATAGCGAAATCCCTCAATGGATTCACGCAGTGTTGGACATGGATGAGCTTGATGTGATTGCTCACCAACTCGGCCGTATCAGTTCCGCCCAGCCGATGGTCCTCATTCATGGAGATCCTGTTCCAGGAAACATCGTGAGTACGCCAACGGGTGTGAAGTTTGTTGACTTTGAATACGCCGGAGCCGGAAATGCCTGGTACGAGGTGGGTCACGCGGTAGCGGCTCTGAACCTTTCGCACGAGGAGATCATTGAGTTTTCCTGCCACTACGCCGATGTGGCCGCTGCACCGGCCATCGAGGGTTGGTCCTACTTGGCAGCCCAAGCCTGGGCTGTGTGGGTGGCGATGGCCAAAGACCCCGGTGCGCACACGCCCA
This sequence comes from Bifidobacterium breve, assembly GCA_943332445.1. Classification (GTDB taxonomy): domain Bacteria; phylum Actinomycetota; class Actinomycetes; order UBA12327; family UBA12327; genus AcAMD-2. The sequence goes on along the minus strand of CALQPL010000166.1, from coordinate 2,469 downwards.
TGTGGCAAGAATGGGCTCAAGTGGCTACCCAACGCCTGCTCAATGCCCGCGCTGATGGAGATTTCGAGCGGATTCTCACCGAACTGGGCTAGCAAAAGAGGGCCCAGGCGTGCCGTGCGTGCCTCGGTCAGCGAATCGGCATAAAGTGAGGGTCTGACTCACTTCCCCGAGGATGTGCCTGTGATTCGTTTTGATGACGTCACCAAGATCTACCCCGGCCAGACGCGGCCGGCGCTGGACGATGTCTCGCTGGAGATTGAAAAAGGCGAGTTCGTCTTCTTAGTAGGAACCTCTGGGTCCGGAAAGTCCACCTTCTTGAAGCTTGTCCTTCGTGAGGAAAAGACCTCCGATGGTCGTATTCATGTCCTGGGTAAGGACTTGTCGCGCTTGAGTCAGTGGAAGATTCCTGTCCTTCGGCGACAGGTGGGAACGGTATTCCAAGACTTCCGCTTGCTTCCTAGCAAGACGGTCGCGGAGAACGTCGCCTTTGCACTGGAAGTGATCGGTCGCCCCGAGCACCAGATCGCCAAGGTCGTTCCTGAGGTGCTCGAGCTCGTGGGCTTGGCAGGCAAGGAAGATCGTCGCCCCGACGAACTCTCTGGTGGCGAGCAACAGCGCGTGGCCATCGCTCGCGCATTCGTGAACAAGCCCATGTTGTTGATTGCTGATGAGCCCACCGGAAACCTTGACCCCAACACCAGCGTGGGAATTATGAAGTTGCTTGATCGAATCAATCGCACAGGCACCACCGTCATCATGGCTACGCACGACGCTGCCATCGTTGACCAGATGCGTAAGCGTGTGATTGAACTCGATGGCGGACATCTTGTTCGTGACCAATCCCGTGGCGTCTACGGCTATGCCCGTTGATCTGAACTGTCCCAACAACTCGTAAGGAACTCATGCGCGCCCAATTCGTAGTCTCTGAGGTGGCCATCGGCCTTCGCCGAAACCTCACGATGACCATCGCTGTGGTTGTTACCGTGGCGATTTCTTTGGCGTTGTTTGGTGCTGGGTTGTTAATGCGTGCTCAGGTCAGCACGATGAAGGACTTTTGGTACGACAAAGTTGAGGTATCGGTCTTTTTGTGTAGCGATCAAAGCGATGCTTCGCCATGCATTGATCCCACCAGCGGCCGCGCCCAAAACATCACTACAGCTCAGCGCTCACAGCTGGGCAAGGACCTGAAGTCGTTGCCACAGGTCGAGACCGTCTTTTACGAAAGCAAGCAAGAAGCATTCGTACGCTTTAAGGAGCAGTTCAAGGATTCGGCTATCGCCAATAACGTGACTGCTGATGCTTTGCCCGAGTCTTATCGCATCAAACTCAAGGACCCAACGCAGTACGTCATCGTGGCCAGCGCCATTGAAGGTCGTCCTGGCGTGGAGCAAGTGCAGGATCAACGCGCGCTGCTGGATCGGTTCTTCAAGTTGCTCAATGGGCTACAAGTGTTTGCGCTCGTGATCGCGTGCTTCCAACTTTTGGCCGCTGCATTGTTGATCTGGAACACGATTCGCGTGGCAGCGTTTAGCCGTCGTCGCGAAACCGGAATTATGCGACTGGTAGGCGCATCAAACTTCTATATCCAGTTGCCCTTCTTGCTTGAAGGAGCTCTAGCCGGTTTAGCTGGTGCTTTGATCGCCTCAATTGGCCTTGTCGGAGTGAAGATCTTCTTTATCGACCAACGACTGGCCGAGAGCTTTAAGTTCACCACCTTTATTGGTTGGGACTCAGTGTTCACAGTGATCCCGATTTTGATCTTGTTGGGTGCTGGATTGTCAGCTTTGGTTTCGTTCCTCACACTGCGGAAGTATTTGCGCGTCTAATGGCCAAGGAACAGGGCCGCAAACTCATCGCCTCAAACAAGAAGGCGCGCTACGAGTACGCCATTGAGGACACCTTTGAGGCCGGCATGATGTTGACCGGCACTGAAGTGAAATCTTTGCGGGCTGGACGCGCTTCGCTCATTGATGGTTACGCCGCGATCAAGGATGGCGAAGTGTGGTTGCACGGTGTGCACATTGCCGAATACACCGAAGGCACCTGGAACAACCACGAACCTCGACGCCCCCGCAAACTCCTGTTGCACGGCCACGAGATTGACAAGTTGATCCAAAAAACGAAGGAAAAGGGCTTCACGATTGTGCCCCTGTCCCTGTACTTCAAGGACGGTAAAGCCAAGGTTGAAATTGGTGTGGCCCGCGGTAAGAAGATTCATGACAAGCGTCAGGCCTTGGCTGAACGTCAGGCGACGCGTGAAACTGCTCGTGCCATTAGTGATGCGCGAAAGAGCAACCCGCGCGCCTGAGAGTCATCCCTAGATGCACCGTGATCGTGCGCGCGAAGGAGATGTCTGATGCGTGGCGTACCATGGGGGCATAACTAAACAGGGGGGTGAACGGTTTCGACTTCGGATGTCGATGCAGAGGAAGCGGGCCGAGGAATTCGGTACTGATCTCGTGAACCATG
>CALQPL010000165.1 GCA_943332445.1 Bifidobacterium breve | reverse complement strand
TGCGTCCAAGAAGCACGCACCGGTGATGTTGACCACCGACTTGGCCCTGCGATTTGATCCCGCCTATGGACCAATTTCACGTCGATTCAGCGAGAACCCAGCTGAATTTGCCGATGTTTTTGGCCGTGCTTGGTACAAGCTCACACACCGAGACATGGGACCTGCATCGCGTTACCTAGGAGCCTTGGTTCCTCAGGAAGAGCTGATCTGGCAAGACCCAGTTCCGGCTGCGCAGGGGCCACTTATTGATGCTTCCGACGTTGCGGCATTGAAGGACAAGGTGTTGTCCTGCGGATGGAGTGTGTCGCAGTTGGTGCAAACAGCGTGGGCCGCGGCCTCGACCTTCCGTGGCACCGACAAGCGCGGTGGAGCCAATGGTGCTCGCATTCGTTTGGCACCACAAAAGGACTGGGAAGTGAACGACCCGGCGCAACTGGCGCAGGTGTTGGCCACTCTGACCGGCATCCAAGAGGAGTTCAATAACTCGAGCTCACAGCAGGTGTCACTTGCTGATCTCATCGTCCTCGCCGGTGGCGCAGCGATCGAGAAGGCGGCGCAGGCAGCTGGGCAGTCGGTGTCTGTTCCCTTCACGCCAGGACGAACGGACGCGACGCAGGAGCAAACCGATGTTGACTCCTTTGCCGTGCTCGAACCCAAAGCAGACGGTTTCCGCAACTTTGACAACTCGTCAGACCCGCGTGGAGCCGAATACAAACTGGTTGACCGAGCCGCGTTGCTTGGCTTGAGCGCTCCAGAACTCACTGCACTGGTCGGCGGTCTTCGAGTCCTTGGAGCCAACAGTGGCGGCAACCAGGCTGGCGTTCTGACTGCTCGTCCTGAGGTCCTGACTAATGACTTCTTCGTCAATTTGTTGGACGTGGCTACCGCATGGAAAGCAACGTCGACGGACGAACAGTCCTTCGAAGGAACGGACCGAGCATCGGGGTCGTTGAAGTGGACGGGCAGTCGAGCCGACTTGGTCTTCGCTTCGAATTCACAATTGCGCGCCATTGCGGAGATCTATGCACAGGCCGACGCGAGCGAAAAGTTCGTGAACGATTTTGTTGCCGCGTGGGTCAAGGTGATGGAAGCCGACCGTTTTGATCTGAAGTAATACACGTCCTATGCAAAGGGCCTGATCGCGGATGTCGTCATCCGTGACCAGGCCCTTTGTGTTTGATAACTGTGGTAACTGAAAATCGTGGTGTCTGAAGATCGTGGTGTCCGAGGGGGGACTTGAACCCCCATGCCCGTGAGGGCACTAGCACCTCAAGCTAGCGCGTCTGCCAATTCCGCCACCCGGACGATGGGCGCTATTGGGGAACAGCGCACGGCGAGGTTATCAAACAGGCATTTGCTCGTTGCACGCGCGTTCGGCGTAGAAAAACCGGCAAGATAGGGATATGACCACATCTGCGTCCGAACCGGCCTCGACTGATCCGTCCAGTGATCGAGTGGTTGAACTGTGTCAACAACTGATCCGCTTCGGATCAGTCAATCCCGGTGACGGGACGGGACCCGGAGAGCGTTCGGCGGCAGAGTTTGTTGCGGGTGTACTAGATGGAGTCGGTGCGTCCCCGCGAATCGTTGAGTCGGCTCCGACGCGGGCCAACGTTCTAGCAACCGTTGAAGGTCAGGACCGCAGCCGACCACCGCTTCTAGTCCACGGACACCTCGATGTTGTTCCAGCGCATGCGCCGGACTGGAGCGTGGATCCCTTCGCCGGGGAAGTGCGCGATGACTACCTGTGGGGTCGAGGTGCAGTTGACATGCTCGACATGGACGCCATCATTTTGGCCAGCCTCGAACGGCTCAAGGCCAGCGGCGAAAAGCCCGCGCGTGATGTAGTGCTGGCCTTTACCGCTGACGAAGAGGCCGGTGGGGTATTCGGAGCCCACTGGATGGTTGACAACATGCCCGATGAGTTTGCCCATTGCTCCGAGGCCGTGGGCGAAGTCGGTGGGTTCAGCATCACTGTTGCCGATCAGCGTTTGTATCTCATTGAGACAGCGGAAAAGGGCATTGCATGGATGCGGTTGGTCGCCAATGGCACCGCAGGTCATGGCTCCTTGCGCAATAAAGACAACGCTGTTGTGCACCTGGCGGAAGCGGTAGCGGCAATTGGCGCACACGAATGGCCCACTCAGCTCGCGCCATCGGTGAATGGACTCCTGAGTGAAGCCGCTGAGATTTTGGGTATGCCGTTTAACCCATCGGGAAGCGATGCCCTTGAAGAGGCAGAACGCATCGTTGAATCTTTGGGTGCCATCGGCAAGATGATCATGCCGACGCTGAAGAACAGCTCAAACCCGACCATGCTTGATGCTGGCTACAAGCTCAATGTCATCCCTGGGGCCGCAACTGCCCATGTTGATGGAAGATTCCTGCCAGGTGAACGTGATGACTTTCTAGCCACCATTGACGCTCTGATCGGACCTAACGTGCGTCGAGAGGTCTACCACGACGACATTTCGCTAGAGACCACCTTTGACGGCGCCTTGGTCGATGCCATGACGGCTTCATTGACCAAGCTCGACCCTGGAGCGCGGGTGGTGTCCTACATGCTCAGTGGCGGAACCGACGCCAAGGCATTTTCCCAGCTGGGTATGAGGTGTTTCGGCTTTGCGCCCCTTCGACTGCCAGCGGAACTCGATTTCGCGGCCCTATTTCACGGAGTTGATGAGCGAGTGCCGGTGGAATCCTTGAAGTTCGGGGTGGATGTCTTTACCGACTTCCTCAAAACCTGTTAGGCGGTTCGTTGAACCTTGATCAAGCGTCGCTTGAGCCACACCTTGCGTTGTCCATCGGGGTAAAGCCGCACGCGGGCTAGCTCCCAATGACCGTATTCAGCATGATCGGTCAGCAGGCGAACGACGGCATGGCGGCTGAGTCCTGAAGGTATCGACATTTCACGAAATTCATAGAGTGGAACAACTGGAATCATCCGAAGGACTTTTCCGGATAACTCAAGGTGGGGGCTGACACCTCATCCAAGACTTGGCTGATTTCATCCGGTAGCACGAGGTCTTCCACAGTTAAGGCCACTTCGAGCTGCGCGGCTGTTCGCGCACCAATGACGGGTGCTACGACACCCCGACGGTCGCGAATCCACGCCAAGGCAATTTCCCGTGGTGTCACGCCGAGACCTCGTCCGGCCGTGATGACGGCGTCAACAATGTGCGTGGACCGCTCATCGAGGAACGGGGTAACGAAGCCGGCGAAATGACTGGAGGCGCCTCGTGAGTCGCCAGGCGTGCCTTGGCGGTACTTGCCGGTTAGGACTCCACGGCCTAGGGGCGACCACGGGAGGATGCCGATGCCGAATGCTTCGGCGGCGGGTAGGACTTCGCGCTCAATGCCGCGCGACAACAGTGAATACTCCATTTGCGTGGTGGCGATGGGAACTCGACCCGGCACCGCACGTTGCCACGTTGCGGCTTGAGCGGTTTGCCACCCGTTGTAATTGCTAATTCCGACGTAGCGAACCTTGCCGGAACGAACAACATCGTCCAAGGTGCTCAGTGTCTCGTCCAAC
>CALQPL010000164.1 GCA_943332445.1 Bifidobacterium breve | reverse complement strand
CGCTCGGTCACTTCGTACACGGCTGCTTGCGCCTGGTCCACCACGTCGTCGACTTCCGTGCCGTCAGCGGCATAACCCATTTGCACAATGCGTGTGCCAGCTTCAACCAGTCGGCGCAAGATCGCACGCTCGCGAACGATGCGCGCGTAATAGCCAGCATTGGCAGCAGTGGGAACAGAGGAAACGAGTGTGTGTAAATACGGTGCGCCACCCACGCGCGCGAGTTCACCACTAGTAGTTAAGCGACCAGCAACAGTGACAGCATCGGCAGGTTCACCACGACCGTAAAGGTCAAGAATGGTTTCGTAAATTGTTTCGTGTGCGGGCTTATAAAAGTCTGTGCCACGAACGACTTCGACCACATCGGCAATCGCATCTTTGCTGAGCAACATGCCACCCAAGACGGATTGTTCAGCAGCCACGTCCTGCGGCGGAGTGCGTTCCAAACTGGGACCTGCCAGGGGCGGGACTTCGGCCAAGCTCATGGATTCCCGCCTCTCCTAGGTCACGTGCGCGCGCGTTCTCCAGACCATCTTCGGCCTGGTAACCGACAGTCTGTGGGGTGTTCAGGCCCAGACCAAATCTGCCTGTGGACGAACCTGTGGATAAACGGTGGATAGGCGGCCGGAGGGCGTGGAGGACTTGGGGAGCACCCTGTGGAGCACAAACTTTTTTTCCGTGCCGATCCGCCCCCAGCCTGGGCTAGGAACGGGTCTTTTCTGTGGATAAAAAGTTTTTGCCGGCCCCCACGAGGTAGGGACCGGCAAGAACTGACGTGCGGGAGGGACCTAGTGGGCAGCCACCGTGATGGCTTGTTCCACGGTCACTTCAGGGTGGAGCTTGATCGACACCGTGTGGTTGCCAACGGTCTTGATAGCGGTAGCAATGGAGATGCTGCGCTTGTCTAGATCGGGGCCTCCAGCGTCAACGATTGCGGCCGCGACATCGGTCGTCGTGACCGAACCGAACAAGCGACCGGCGTCACCAGCATTGGTACGCAGGACAACTTTGATTCCGCCCAGTTGTGCCTTGACGTCGTTGGCGTGATCGAGGTCGCGAATCTCGCGAGCTGAACGCGCCCGCTTGATCTGCACGATCTGCTTTTCGCCACCGCGAGTCCAGCGCAATGCCAAGCCACGAGGAACGAGGAAGTTGCGGCCGTAACCGTCCTTGACCTCGACAACGTCGCCAGGTGCACCAAGACCGGTGACCTCTTGAGTGAGAATGAGTTTCATGTTGATGTCCTAACTCAGCGCGCTGATGAGGTGTAGGGAAGCAGAGCCATTTCGCGAGCGTTCTTAATCGCCTTGGCGAGTTGACGCTGTTGTTGCACGGTCACACCAGTGACACGACGTGCACGGATCTTGCCGCGGTCTGAGATGAACTTGCGCAGCAATGCGGTGTCTTTGTAGTCGATGTATTCGACCTTCGCAGCCTTGAGCGGATTGCTCTTCTTCTTCGGCTTACGAAGCGGAGCTTTGTTTGATGGCTTCATAGCAATTCTTCCTAGTGAGTGAGATTAGAAGGGGGGTTCTTCGGCGGCTGGGGCTCCCCAACCACCATCGCCGCCACCAGAGGGGGCAGGAGTGGCCCAGGGATCGTCCGCGGGAGCAGAAGCAGCGTTGCCGCCACCAAATCCACCCTCGCCGCGAGAGACGCGCGTGACCTTGGCGGTTGCATTGCGCAACACCGGGCCGACGTCATCGACTTCGCATTCAACCGAGGTGCCCTTGGAGCCATCGCGCGCTTCGTACTGGCGCACCTTGAGGCGACCAGTAACCATGACGCGAGTGCCCTTAGTCAAAGACTCTGCAACGTTCTCGGCGTATTGACGCCACACACTGCAACGAAGGAAAACGGTGTCGCCGTCTTTCCATTCGTTGGATGCCTTGTCAAAAGCGCGCGAAGTTGAAGCAACGGTGAAGTTGACAACTGCTAGTCCGTTTGCGGTAAACCGCAATTCGGGGTCAGCAGTGAGGTTGCCCACGACCGTGATTTGAACATCACCTTGTGCCATGGTGCTACCTACTTCGCATCCGGACGAAGAACCTTGGTACGCAGAACCGACTCGTTGAGATTGAGCTGACGGTCCAGCTCCTTCACAGCGGCTGGTTCACACGTCATGTCAATAACGGCATAGATGCCATCTGACTTCTTCTGGATCTCGTAGGCCAAACGACGACGACCCCAGATGTCAACGTTGTCGACATTGCCACCGGATTGCCGGACGACATTGAGGAACGTATCTAGTGAAGGAGCGACAGTGCGCTCTTCCAGATCGGGGTCGAGAATGACCATCATTTCGTAACGACGCATAAAATAACCCACCTCCTTTGGACTAATCGGCCACGGTCGATCCGTGGCAGGAGGGCACCTGCGTCGTAGCAGGAACCTCAAACAGTACCAATGTCCGTTGATCCGCTAGGCACAAGGTCTAGTCTGGGGGCATACCGCACGCCTACAGGAGTTGAGATGTCACAGGTATCAACCACGTCCCCCACTCAGACCAAAACACGGGGCAATGGGATCGCGTTCCTTTGTCTGGTTCTAGGCGTGATTACCGTCGCCCTGGCGTTGGGCGAGAGCTTTGACATCCCAGCTAGCGCCCACTGGGCAGGCGTGGTGCTTGGCGCCTTGGGCTTCCTTATCTCCATGTACGCCCAGATGACCTCTACTAATACCCGGGAGCGCTGGATCTTGATGCCCGGTTGGATCCTGTCGGGCACCTTCGCGGCCGTGAACTTCTGGTTCGCCATCAATTGAGCCACTCTCCTAGGCTGACCTCATGAGGATCGGCTCGCACGTAGACCAGCTCAACCCCGTTGCAGACGCACAAGAGCGCGGCGCGGAAGTGATTCAAATCTTTCTCGGTGATCCACAAAAGTGGACTAAACCCAGCGTCGCTTTTGACGGTGGAGCATCGGCGCTGAAGGCAAGCCGGGAAACAGCCAACGTCCAACTCTTTGTGCATTCTCCCTACATCATCAATGTCGCGTCGACAAATAACCGGATACGTATTCCGTCCCGCAAGCTGTTGCAACAAACCGTTGACCTAGCCAGTGAGTGTGGCGCTAGTGGTGTGATCGTCCATGGTGGCCACGTCACCAAAGATGACGATCCTGCCGTCGGATTTGATAACTGGCGCAAGGCTTTTGAGTCAATGGACCAAAAGGTTCCTGTGCTAATCGAAAACACGGCTGGCGGCGATCGCGCGATGGCACGCAGGCTTGAAGCCATTGACCAGCTCTGGACCGCTCTGGATGGTCATGACGTTGGTTTTTGCCTAGACACATGCCACGCCTGGGCTGGTGGCATTGAACTGGTCAACGCGGTTGACCGCATCAAGGCGATCACCGGGCGCATCGACTTGATTCACGCTAATAACTCGCGTGATGGCTTTGATTCTGGTCGCGACCGCCACGACAACTTTTCCTCCGGCACTATCGATTCCCAAGCAATCGTTGAAGTGATCAAGTCAGCAAACTGCCCCACCGTGTGTGAAACACCAGGCGGGGCAGAAGGCCATATTGCCGATAT
>CALQPL010000163.1 GCA_943332445.1 Bifidobacterium breve | reverse complement strand
ACTGCGTGCGGCTTGTTGATGTTGAAGGGGCCTCAGCTGAATCGCCTGTCGTAGTACCCATCGTTGCTGATGTCGTTCCCGGTGATGCGTCCGCAATTTCCGTGCAGTCTGGTTTCGGTGCTCGCATTACTGCTGGCTCTGCCATTCCCGAAGGCACCGAGTATGTAATCCCCACAGAGTGGACCGATGGTGGTGTGGCTCGCGTCAGCATTAAGCAGGCACCGACGCAAGAAAGTTTTGTCATTCCTGCTGGGGGAGTGCTCGGCAAGTCGATGGTGTTGGTTCCAGCTCATACGCGACTGCGATCCTCACACCTTGGACTCATCGCAGCCGCGGGGTCAGATCGCGTTTCGGTTAATCCACGCCCGCGTGTAGTGGTGATCCCCGTTGGCTCTGAACTCGTTGAACCAGGACATGCGTTAGGCGCGGGACAGGTCAGCGAATCCTCGGGCTCGCTGGTGACCGCGGCCCTGCGAGACGCTGGTGCTTTGGCCTTCCGGATACCGGCCTTACCCACTGATGCACGCACCTTGGCCGCCACGATTGAGGATCAACTCGTTCGCGCTGACCTCGTGGTCCTCATTGACGGCGCGGGAGCGCGCACCCGTGGCGTGGTGCGCGATGTTCTCAATCGCGTGGGCGGTGTGGAGTTCACCGATGTGTCTGCCGAGCCGATTTCCGTGGTGGGGCATGGCCGCGTGGGACCGGACTCCATCCCCGTCATCATCGTGCCGTGCGAACCGGCTGCAGCATTTGTTTCCATTGAAATGATTTTGCGGCCAGTGGTTCGACGCATGCTCGGACTCGAACCAGTGCATCGGCCCATTGTCCGAGCACTGTTGAAGGGCGATGTTGATACACAGGTCACTGCGCGCAGTTTCATTCCGGCAAACCTTGATGTCGAAGATGGCGTGTACGCAGTGCGACCTACAGCCGATCGTGAGCACGCATTGATCGCTTCATCTCAATCGAATGCACTGTTGATCATTCCTGAAGGTGTGGGTAAAGCCGGAGTCGATGCGACCGTGGATGTCGTGGTGTTAGAACGACGCCACGCATGAGTGATCGTTGGCCTGTGACCTTGCAGGACGGACCGGTGGGATTGCGCCCGATTAAGCGCAGCGACGTGGCGGCTTGGCGTGAGGTTCGCCGGCGCAATGACGATTGGCTTCGCCCCTGGGAAGCCACCGCGCCTCCTACCGAGATAGGAATGCTGCCCACCTATAGCCAGATGGTCAGTCGCCTTCGATCCGAAGCGCGGGCCGGTCGTTGCCTTCCCTTTGCCATCACCTTGGACGGGGTTTTTGTCGGTCAGCTCACGGTGGCTGGGATCACCTATGGCTCGGCGTCGATGGCTCACCTTGGGTACTGGATTGATCAACGAGTCGCGGGTCAAGGCATCACGCCCACGGCCGTCGCGTTGGCCATTGACCACTGCTTTATCGGCCTGGGTTTGCACCGTGTCGAGATCCACATCCGCCCGGAAAACTCGGCCAGTTTGCGCGTTGTTGAGAAGCTGGGACTGCGCTACGAAGGCGTCCGCCGTGCCTATTTACACATCGATGGTGACTGGCGCGACCACATGACCTATGTCGTGACTCGCGAAGAAGTGGTTCCTGCTGGACTCCTCGCGCGATGGAAATCCACTCTCGCGTGAGGTCGCTGCATCAATTTTTCGAAAGCGGACAAATCGCGACACACCGCCTCTGATCAGGCCTAGAGCCCAGAAAACGCCGTAGTTTTGTGCCTGTGGGAAGTGGACTCGTCTATGCCGTGATCGTGGCACTGTGGGCGGGTGTCCTCGTTCCCATGTGGCTTCGTCGTCACGATGCTGAAACAGAGTCCCGAAGCGTTGACCGTTTTAGCTCAGCCATGAAGATCTTGTCCCGTCGCCCGACCGCGCGCACCACCTCACGCGAGAACCAATTGCTGGGCGTTCCTGAAGCTTCAGAACAAAGCGCTCAATCATCTTTCATCAAGCCCACCAAGCGGTCGGTGCAATTGCCGGCGCCTGAGTTGTTGATTTCGCGCGCCGCTCCAAGAACGCCATCGCAGGCTCCGCGCGAACGTTCAGTTGAGCGCGCCGGCGCATCACATAATCGTCGACGCAAAACTTTGTATGGCCTGGCCGCCGTCGTGTTGTTTGCTGCTTTAGGTTTTGCTGTTGGATTGTTCCCAGGCTGGGTGCCTCTGCTTGCGTTCGTTGCAGGTGGTGGCTTTATCGCCTTGATGATGGTGCAAGCATCGGCGCAGCAACGTCAGCGTGAATCGCAGCGTCGCGCGCAATTGCGTGCAACGCAACGTGAACGAAGTGTTGAGGCACCGAACGTTCGTCGTGATCGCGTGGGATCGACACAAACTCCACAGATTCGCACCGATCGCGCCGCGACTGCTCGGGTCCAGGGTGTTCGCGAGTCTGAGCAGGTGGGCTGGGATCCCACGCCCATCCCGATTCCCCGTTATGTCACCGCCCCGCCGGCCACGATGGTTCCCCGCGAAATTGACCGCCGGCACGAAGGTGGCTGGAGCGCCCAGGGAATGCTGGATCACGTGGCTGAGACCCGGGCCGCCGAAGTCGAAGACCTGCGTGAACTTGATGCACCGGTGGCCGAAGACGTCTGGTCCCGTGCTACGGCCGGTGCCCCTGACCGCGATGCCATCTTTGACCGCGAAATGTTTGCCGCCGATTTTGACTCCACCACTGCAGAGCAGTTGGTCGAAGAAGACGCTCGGCGTTACTCGCCACGTCGCCGCGCTGTCAACGAATAACGCGCTCGTGACGTTGGCGGTCTGATCCGCCTTACCTGCATTAACTGACTCGGTGCTAACCTTCGGCAGTTCCAAGGGGCTGTGGCGCAGTTCGGTAGCGCACCTCGTTCGCAACGAGGGGGTCAGGGGTTCAAATCCCCTCAGCTCCACAAAACCGCCATAGGGATCAATCCCAATGGCGGTTTTTGTCATTGGTGTGGCGGGGATTTGGGGTGTTCCCCAATAACGGTTAAGCGTTTCGCTCGGCGTTGATCTTGGTGACGAATTCCTCATCCACCAGCGTGACGCCTTGTTCCTTAGCTTGCTTCACGATTCCCTTCAGGGCCGTCTTAACGAAGGGCCGTGGGATGCCGGTGAGCTGCTTGCACGCATCACGGGTGAATTGGATCTCCGGGTCAATGCGATTGGCCTCGTACAAAATCGCCTCTTCTTTAGGTCCCTTGTCCGTAGGGGTGGGGATCCAAAAGGGTTTCTTGAGTTCGGCGAACCAAAACTTCCCACCATCGCGGAACCCAAAGGTGATGGGCATGCGCGGCATTTTCTTCGTGCCATTGGCCAGGTTGTCGGCCCACTGTTCCTTCAGAAGGATGTTTTCGATGCGAAGAACGAAGTACTCCGGGGTGTTGCCGTCATCGCGGATGGGCTGCTGGTCATCCCAGGTGACTTCATAAACCTGGAATGCCTCTTTGAGAATGTGTGGCATGACCTTGCCGTCAGGTTCGCGGCCCGGGGTGGGGCTGGGGATCAGCGTGTAGGGGTTGTCCTTCATCTT
>CALQPL010000162.1 GCA_943332445.1 Bifidobacterium breve | reverse complement strand
GTGAGCACCTGGCACAACATCGGTGAATGGGAGGCACCCATCCACACCACACCGAGTCGCACGCGACGGGTCAATGCAGGCGCAGTCCTAGGAATCGATGAAGTCAAATGCACAGTCTTTGATGGTGGTTTTGTTTTGCAGGCGGTCACGATTGGCACTTCGGCGGATGGACAACCCGTGCGGGTTCCGACCGTCTTGATTGTGACCGTGACGAATGGGCAGATCGCCCGCTTTGAGGAGTACGCCGACTCGGCGGCATCGAAGGCGCTCTTTGGTGAAGAAGTGGACGCAATTCGCGACGAGCACACTAACTTCACATCGGAATGAAGTAAGCCGCCCTTCGTAGTGAAGAGCGGCTTACTTGCAGTCGTGATGCAACCTATGGCTTGACTTGAACCCATACTTCGCGAGTGGCGTCGTCCCACGTGGCGAATTCGAATTCCACGCCTAGGTCCTTGGCGTAGCCCTCAAAGCGAGGAATCACGTAGTTTTCCCACAGCCACTGCTCAGTCATGTCGAACTGACCGATGCGTGATCCTGCGGCAAGGCAGGTCTTGAAGGGGGAAACCCACGTGCGTCGCATGCCATCTTCGGAGCGAGTGGTCTCCAGAACCATGTGGTAGTGGCAGGAGCTGTAGCCAGCAACAGCCAGGACCGCGAGTTCCTTCTTTCCCGTCACAGCGATGAGTTGACCCATGCGCTCGTTGACCGGCTTCATGGTCTTCACATCATGTGCGTTCCAGTCGTCCATCAGATCGCGTTCTTTAGCAAACTGGACAGCCTGCAAGTGCAACTTGATGACCGCATCGTTGAGTTCGTGCTGGTAAGGCACTTGCTCGTGCAACGTGCGCATGACCATCTTCACGCCAATGGCGAATTCCTTCTCGAGTCCGGCGATGACATCAAAGTCGGTCTGCTCAGACGTGAGGTAGCGCTCAGCGATGGCATTGAAGTCAGGCATTCCACCAGGTCCGCCAGCACCGGGTGGGGGTCCACCGGCTGCGGCGTGTGCGGGTGGTCCACCAGGCTTTGTGGTTTCGGGTGCTTGCGTCATGTTTACCTCTTCAGCGCTAGTAGTTCGTTAGGAAACGGATGGTCGAGGAATCTGGCGGTCAGCTCCCCAGAGTGCATTGACCAAACGCTCTTCAATGTCAGGTCCAAGTCGGCGTGCGGCTAGGACGTTGGCAGGGTCTCGCTTAACGATCGTACGGCGTAAAATCAGATCCCGCTCGGCCAATTCAGCACGTTTTTCGACGGGTACGGGCTTGGCTTCCTTGACCCAGCCAATCCAGGTGTCCACCAGGCGGTGGGCCTCGGTGCGCATGAGTTCCCAGTTCTCCTCGTTGTTGTCCAAGGAAGAGCAAATTGCCACGTCGGTGAGGACCTGACGGATGTAAGCGCTACGGCTGACGAACTGGGTCAGGCGTGGGTCCACGCGCAATTCGAGGTAGTGGTCGTTGCGTGGCTCGATGTACTTGTCGAAGTAGTCGATGTTGGTGTTCAGGTCCTGACGGGCAGGTGTGTCCAAGTACATCCACGGACGAGGCGAGGTGCCAAAGGCAATGCCCAAGTGCGGAACGTCGATGTGCGGGCCAAGCCACGCGGTCACGTGCACGTTGACGAAGGCTCGCTTGAAGTCACCGATCCAGGCGTGAGCCAGCCAGTCGACTTCGGGGCCAGTGAATGCGTTGAGTGATCCACCAGGGCCTTCAATACCGTCGGCACCGTATTGCTCAAGGTCTGCGTAGCCGGGGTCACGGTGGAGTTCGAAGACTGGGCGAATCTTGTCCATCAATTCGTTGGAGATCTTCCAGCCGTTTTCCCAAACGTCCGTCACGTCAAGGGCGCCTGCGCCGTCAACCATGTCAGCAATGAGAGCAACTGTTTCCGCCATGTTGGATTCCTCGTTTCGGTAGTGCAAAAGTGGGGATTGGACATCGTCTAAGAGTTAGTCTTTTATCCAAGCCTGCGTGGTTAGTGCCGGTACCCTTCCATATCGGGTCCAGGAAAGACACCCTGGTTGCCGCTTTTTTACCATTCGGGCAGGCAACACGCTTATTTCAGGACTAAAGTCACGGCTGGACGAGCACGGCCCTCATGCTGGGGGCACCATCAATGGAGGAGTTTTTCATGAGTTTGCCCAAGGACCTTGCTGAGCGCACGCTAGCCGAGATGGTGGAGCGCACCGGCGCGGTTGAAGTCCACGGCGAAGACGGTGGCGATTACTTAACCTTGATGAGCCCGTTTGGTCCAGACCCCGTCGGCAAGATGCGCGTGTTCAAATCGGACAAGGTGAAGAAGATTGTTTACGCCGGTTTGACGGTGGACAAGTTCAAGATGGACACCCACATGATCTTTGGCTTTACCGCAGAAGACTCACCCTTGCCGCACTTCACCTTGGACTCGGTGAACGCCAACGGGAGTTTGGCCTTTCACCTTGACCTAGTGACGAAGGCGGAGTTGTCCGTCCATGTTCCCTATATGGACTACGTCTATGGCGGCTTGACGGAAACGTTCAATGACACGATCAAGTGGGAAGGGCTCTCTCGCGCGCAAGTCGGACCTCGTCAGTACGCGATGATGTCGCCGTGGATGTTGGTTAGTCGCGCCACTGAGCCCACGTTCCGCCGGTTCTCAGGTGAAGACGACGATCAAGGTCGCGGTCCCGTCAAGACGTACCTGAACTACTGGCTTGACTTGATCGATGCTGGGGTTCCCGATGATGTCGCAGCGACGTTGAACACGGACGAAATCGTCGCTCACGATCACAAACTGCGCTACAACCTCTTTAGTCCAGAAGTGGACCCGGTATGGCGCGATGTGGGCAAGATCGTGGGCGAAGACACCGCCGAAAAGATGCGCCAAATGCTCTTGTCGAATGCCTGGTAGGGGTAACCGGTAAGTTCCTCGGTCATGGAGACCGTTGAAGAGCGCATCTATCGTCGTCGCTGGTTAACGATGCTGACCCTGGTTTCAGGGTTGATCGTCGTGATCATCGACAACACGATCTTGAATGTCGCGTTGCCGAGTATCTCGCAGCAGTTGGGTGCCAGCCAAGCCCAATTGACCGGCGCGATCTTGTCGTATGCCGTGGTGTTCGGAAGCTTGCAGTTCACCGCAGGTGTCCTTGGCGATCGATGGGGTCGTAAGCGCATCTTCATGATCGGGCTCGTTCTGTTCGGTCTGGCATCTCTGGCCGCGTCGCAGTCGCAAAGCCCGAACCAGCTGGTGGGTTTCCGGGCCCTGATGGCGATTGGGGCTGCGATGATCACGCCTCAAACACTGTCGATTTTGACCAACGTTTTCCCGCCCGCCGAGCGCGGTCGAGCGATCGCGATTTGGGCTGGATGCACCGGCGCCTCATTGGCCCTAGGGCCCATCGTGGGCGGTTTGCTGCTGGATTATTTCTGGTGGGGCAGCATTTTCTTCATCAATGTCCCCATCGTTATCGGCACGTTCATCGCGGCTTGGTTTCTTGTTCCTGAATCAAAGAACTCCAACGCGGGCAGAATCGATCCGGCCGGCATCGCCTTGTCGGTTGTTGGTTTGGGCTCGTTGATTTTTGGTTTGGTG
>CALQPL010000161.1 GCA_943332445.1 Bifidobacterium breve | reverse complement strand
TGCGCGGTGCCATCAGGCTTGGTGGTGTCCCACGACAACTGACCCTTGAAGCCCGTGATGTCGGAAATCATTTCGGCCAGTTCCTTAATCGAAATGTCCTCGCCGGTGCCCACATTGAGTGGGATCGCATCGTCATAGGTCTTCAGCAAGTGGATGCACGCTGCCGCTAGATCATCAACGTGAAGGTATTCGCGTCGTGGGCTACCCGTTCCCCACGCCACCACTTCGGGTGCACCACTTTGGGCCGCCTCGTGGAATCGCCGCAGCAAACCAGGGAGCACGTGTGAGCCGACGGGGTCGAAGTTGTCGCCCGGTCCGTACAAGTTGGTGGGCATTGCGCTGATCCACGGCAAGCCGTATTGAGTGCGAGTCGATTGCACTTGAACGATGCCCGCAATCTTGGCCAGCGCGTACGCCTGGTTTGTTGGCTCGAGCGGTCCAGTGAGCAACGCATCTTCGCTAATCGGCTGCGGCGAGAGCTTGGGATAGATGCACGACGAACCCAAGATCAATACTCGCTGGATGCGGTGTTTAAGCGCAGCATCAAGCACACTGGTTTGGATGCGCAGGTTGTCGCTAATGAAGTCGACGGGGTGCGAACTGTTAGCTGCGATACCGCCGACTTTGGCAGCAGCCAGAACAATGACATCGGGGTTGTGGGTCGCGATGTAGGCCTCGGTGGCTTCGTGGTCGCGCAGATCCAGCGCGCTCGATGCTTCGCCGATGAGGTTGGAGTAGCCACCTGTTTGCAGTGCGCGCCAGATAGCGCTACCCACCAGGCCTTGATGGCCTGCCACGTAGATGCGATCGCTGGGCTTGAGCAAGTCCATGAGGCTCCGATGGCTGTTGTTTGTCCGCCGATCTTATGCCCGCTTGCTCACGGCTCGGAAGGCATAAGGGCCGAGGCAGCAGACAGGAGCGGGAGGAACTGCCTAGGCTGTGGGGTCAGAGCTGTCAGGTGAGGGAGATGTGTCGTGTCGAAAGTTGCCTTGATTACCGGGATCACCGGTCAGGACGGCTCGTATCTCGCAGAGTTGTTGCTGGGCAAGGGCTACGAAGTCCACGGACTGATTCGTCGCGCATCGACCTTTAATACCCAGCGCATCGATCACTTGTACACCGACCCGCATGAGGGTGGCCGGCTTCACCTGCACTACTCGGACCTCACCGATGGTTCACGACTGACCACGTTGATGGCGCGGATTCAGCCTGCTGAGGTGTATAACCTCGCGGCGCAATCTCACGTGCGCGTTTCCTTTGATGAACCCGAATACACCGGAGACACCACCGGATTGGGTACAACGCGTTTGCTTGAAGCACTGCGGATTACCGGGGTTCCTGCTCGTTTTTATCAAGCATCAAGCAGCGAGATGTTTGGCGCCACCCCACCGCCACAAAATGAGTTGACTGCCTTCTATCCCCGCTCGCCCTATGGCGCAGCGAAGTTGTATTCGTACTGGATGACGCGCAACTACCGCGAGGCGTACGACCTGTTCGCCGTCAACGGCATCTTGTTTAACCACGAATCACCTCGTCGTGGTGAAACCTTCGTCACGCGCAAGATCACCCGAGCGGTGGCCGCGATTGCTGCGGGCAAGCAAAGCGAGGTGTACCTGGGAAACCTCGACGCTGTGCGCGACTGGGGATTTGCCAAGGAATATGTCGAGGCGATGTGGTTGATGTTGCAGGCCGATGAGCCCGACGACTTCGTAGTGGCCACTGGAACGGCGTATTCAGTCCGCGACTTTGTGCAGTTCTCCTTTGAGCACGTGGGGCTGGACTGGAAGAAGTATGTGAAGTACGACGAGCGGTACGAGCGCCCCACCGAGGTTGATGCCCTGATCGGAGATTCGTCGAAGGCAGAGAGCGTCCTTGGCTGGAAGGCCAAAGTATTAACGCCTGAGCTGGCCACGATCATGGTCGATGCAGATGTAGCTGCGCTGCACGTGCAGTGATGGTGACGGCACTGCGTAGTTGGTGCACGACTCGTATCGGAGTCGTCCTGATTGGCGCGGTTCTGACAACCTTGTGTGCTTCGCAACGACTTGCTAATGGTCTTGGACGCGATTCCGCATTAAGCGCTGCAGGTGTGTGGTCCGTTTTCATCGTGGCGGTGTGCGCTTACGCCGTTTTGTTCTTTTTAGGCCTTGCACTTATTCAGCGGCTGTCGTCGAAAGTGGCAGGTGCCCTCCTGATCGCGCTGATCGTTGGTCTCGGGATTGCCTTTGTCATCGTCTATCCACTCCTAGGGGCTCCGACGGATGGCTCAGGGTTCGGCGATCGCGATGATGCGCTAACCCTGATGGGCAAAGCGGTGTTTTCTGGTGAGAATCCATTCACTGTCCGAACATATTTGGGCGATCAGGTCTCGCCCTTGCTCGGTGCGGTCATTTTCGCGGCACCAGCGACAGTGATGGCGGGATCTGCGGCATGGATGAACCTGGTTTTGATCATCGTGCTCGGTTACGCGGCGTGGAAGTTCCTGCCACCACGAATTGGTTTGGCGCTGTCTCTGGTGGTGGTGACCAATGTGGGGTTCCTTGAGGATTTTCTGCTCGGTGGTGATGCGTTTCTTTATCCCTTGGCATTCGCCGCTGTGAGTTGGGCGCTTCTCACATCTAAGGTAAATCTGTCTAAACCTTTAGTGGTGGGACTCGTTGTTGTTGGTGGTCTGTTGGGTGCCTCGCGAGCTAACACGTTGATTGTTGTGGTTGCGCTGCTTGGGTGTGTCGTTGTGAGCGGTTTTCGCACCAAGCACCGTTGGGCCATCGTCACGATGGCGTTAATCAGTGGGTGTCTAGGTGCACTGTCTTTGCAATGGGCCGGCGGATTGGACTCGTGGCCGTTCACCGGGGATGTGTCATCAAGCGTGCGTCAACTTTCCGCGGTGGTAACGGTCGTCATCTTGTTGGTGCTCGCCTCGCGCTGGCGCAAGCCAACTAATGTGGGCGCTGTTCAGCAGTGGGCGAGCACCGCACCGTGGCTTGCCTTGTCGTTGCTCCCCCTTGTCGTTCAACCTTCTGCGTTGTTCCGTATGTGGCCCTATCTCGCTGTGGGACTGCCCATTGCGGCACTAGCAGTGGGGCGATTCCTTAATCCCAACGATCCGGAATCAGCCACCGCAACCCTCGGCTGATCGGTACTGTTAGGGAACTTCGCAGCGCATGGCTGTGGGTTCCCAATCGAGGTGACTGCTGTGGGCAAGGCGAGCCGAGCAAAAGCTGTTCGCCAGGGCGCCCCAGGTTCTGGGAAAAAGCCAGGATCGCCAGCGGGGAAAAAATCAGTTGCCACGACCTTGGCTCAGAAGCTGACGACTTGGCAGGCAACTCTTGGTCTGTTCGTCTTCCTGTTCGCCCTTTTTGCGGTGACTGCTGACTACAGCGGCGCCGAGCGCCCCAACGATGTTCACTGGTCGGCCATCGTGGGATGGAGTATCGCCAAACTTGGATCGTTGGACATGGAGAAGTTTCAGCTCACCCTGCTCAACGTTCGTACGTGGTTGTTTAATGTCGGTCCGCTTGAGTCGGGAAGCTGTTACTCAGGAAATGCAGTGATGTTGCCAGGTTCGCACTGCCGGTCCGATCGTT
>CALQPL010000160.1 GCA_943332445.1 Bifidobacterium breve | reverse complement strand
TCAAGACGTCCAGGGACACTGCTCAGTGATGCAATACCTGCGATCGCTAAGTCCGCACTGACTCCAACGCTCACAGCTAGCTGTTGAGCCAAGATCGCATTGTGGACATTCCACGAACCGGCTAACTGCGTGACCACCTTTACTTCATCAGCGGTCGAGGTAACTGTGGCTGCGTGCTGTCCGCCCGATGTCACGCTGAACGTCACATCACTGTCTGCGCCCAGCACGTTGGTGTCGCGAATAACGGTCAACGGGATCTGGGCCTGGGCCATGAGCGAACGACTCCATGCTTGCGAGTCATCATTGAGCAAGAGCACCACTCCTTGGCGAGCATGAGTGGGAGTAAAAGCTAATGCTTTCGCTGCTAAGTACTCCTCCATCGTGTGATGGAAGTCAAGATGATCTTGCGAGAGATTGGTAAATCCCATGGAATCAAAGGTGATCCCATTGACTCGACCCATCACCAAGGCATGACTCGAGACTTCCATCACCACAGCGTCAACCCCACGCTCCTTCATCACCGCCAAGAGGGCGAACAAGTCCGTTGCCTCAGGAGTGGTGCGGATGCTGGCAACGGATTCGCCATCAATAGTGGTGGTGATCGTTCCGATCAGACCCGTTGTTCGTCCAGCGGCTCGCAAGGCAGCATCAAGCAAGTACGCAGAGGTTGTTTTTCCATTCGTACCAGTGATTCCCACCATGGTCATGGACTCAGCCGGATTGCCATAAACCGTGGAAGCTGCAACACCAAGCACCTGGCGAACGTCAGAGACAACAAGGCAAGACAGCCCGACGGCATCGGCAACTGCTGCACCGATTTCATCTGTCAGGACCGCGATAGCGCCATTGGACATCGCCTGCTCAATGAACTGAGATCCGTGAAATCGTGCCCCGGCGAAAGCGACATACAGGTCACCATCGTGCACGGCTCGTGAGTCGTGCGTGATTCCACTGACCTGAACGTCCGCTCCTCGCACGTCTCCCGAGACAGCACGTGCTACTTCTGAAAGCAAGACACCTGAGGTAGTGGGGCGTAGGGAACTAGCAGTCACAGACATAGTGCCCCCTACTTCGCAACGACGAGGTTGGGGGAAGTCATCATCACCAAGTCAACTTCAAGGCGGGGGCCTTGGACCCGGTTGGCGGAATCCGCTGATCCTGAAGTGCAAACGACATCACGCGCTTAAACACCGGTCCACCCAGCATGCCGCCGTAGTGGCCACGCTTGGGTGCTTGCAAGGTCACGGAAACCACCAGTTGCGGGTTATCCGCTGGTGCGAAACCGATAAAGGAAGCCGTGTAACCGCGGTAGCAACCACAGGCTGGGTCCACTCGGTTAGCCGTTCCCGTCTTACCAGCAACGCGGTAGCCAGGAATGCGAGCCATGGGAGCGGTTCCGCCATCACTCACCACGGATTCGAGCATGTCCGTGACTGTGCGAGCGGTCGCTGGCGAGACGACCTCAACGCGACGCGATTGCGCAGCCTCAACAAACTTGCCATCGGTGCCCGTCGTACCAGCGACCAAGCGAGGCTCAACGCGTACACCCCCATTGGCAATGGTGGCGAACACCGATGTGGCTTGGATCGAGTTCAACGACAAGCCCTGACCAAAGGCGATGGTGGGAAAGGACGTCCCCGACCAATCCTTCAGGGCGGGCAGAAGTCCGCGACTTTCACCGGGGAAGTTCAATCCGCTGGGCTCGGCAATACCAAACTTCTTGAGGTAGCCATACAGCGTCTTTGCACCGATCTTTTCGGAAGCCTGAATGGTGCCAATGTTGCTCGACTTTGCAAGGACTCCAGCAAAAGTCAAGCGGAGTGTCCCGTGCTCGTCATGGTCATGGAAAGCGCTTCCGCCACGGTTCAACACCGAAGGCACCGTGATTTTAGAGTTCGCCTTCAGCTTTCCTTCTTCAATGACGGCAGCTGCTGTCATGATTTTGCTCGTCGATCCGGGCTCGTAAATGTCCGTGACCGCACGATTGCCACGAAGAGAAACCTTGCTAGCCGAAGGCTTGTTGGGATTAAAGGTTGGCGCTGTTGCCATCGCCAAAATGTTTCCGGTGCGTGGATCCATCACGACAACCGTTCCGCTTTGAGCACCGGTCTCCGCTACTTTGGCAGCGATAGCTTGTTGCGCCACCCACTGGATATCGCGGTCAATAGTCAAGCGCACGTCGCTCCCGTTGAGCGCCGGAGTCACCTTGTCAGTGCCCGATGGAATCTGACGGCCACCCGCACCGGTTTCCACCGTCTGCTTACCGGGGGTACCAGACAGAGTTGATTGCAACGAAAGTTCTAAACCACCCAGGCCCGCGCCATCGGCTCCCACGAATCCAATGACATTTGCAGCCACTGACTTTGCCGGATACACCCGAGTACTCGTGCCTTCTGAGAATATTCCTGCTATTCCCATTTCCTTGATCTGATCCCACTTCTTTGGGGTGATCCCCTTTGCCACATACACAAATCGTCGGTCGCCAATCAAACGCGCTCGCACGCTCGACACCGATTTGCCAATCATGGGCGCAAGGAGTTCGGCCGTTGCTTGCGGATTCTTAATCAGCGTCTGGTCAGCAGTGATATTTCGTGATTCAACAGTCGTGGCCAAGGCAATACCAGTTGCATCAGTGATCGTGCCACGAACCGCCGGCAACACGTTGGTCACCGATCGCGACTTCGTAGCCGCACCTGCAAAGGTCGGCGCACTCAGGGCCTGAACATAGAAAAGCTTCACAACAAAGGCAATCAAGATCAATAAACACACCACACCAGCCAAGCGCAGGCGACGCTTCGGATTTGCAGGCTTGGGCTGACTCACTGGACGTCGAGCACGCGGAGGATGTGGTGGTGGGCGGTAACCCGGAGGTCGTTGACGCGGTGGATTCAGCGTTGTACTCACTGGCCACCACCCGGCTTGGTCGCGGGCTTGGTCGCGGCCTTGGTCGCGGCCTTGGGGCTGGCCGGCTTGACGGCAGTCGTGGGCTTGCCGGCAACGGTCGGCTTTGCCGCCACCACTGGCTGAGCAACAGCCTTCACTGGTTTCGGCGCAGGCTTCGGGCCAGCCTTCGCGGCGGTGGGTACTCCCAAAATCTTGCCGTCACTGAGTCGCAAGAAAACAGGAGAAGCGCTCGGGACCATGCCCAGCGCGCGAGCGCGTCGTGTCAACGCGATGGGTGATTCCTGTTCCGCAACCTTTTGGATCAGGGCCTGCTCTTCTTGATTGAGCTTCTTCACATCACCGCGAAGGTCATGAATGACGAATGAGTTTTGTGAATTGACCGTGTTCAACAACAACGATCCCAACAAGCCAGCGGTCAACATTCCCGATAGCAACAACACATACGGCTTACGCGGTGCTTGGCTACGCGGTGCCTGCAACAGTCGCAGGGGCAAACTCAGTTCAGCAGGTCGCTCGTCCACCAAGGGTTGGCGCTGCTGGGGAACGGCAGCTACGCGCGCAGTGGCACTCATGCGGCCACTCGAATCCGCTGAGCAGCACGCAGTCGCGCTGGTGCCGAACGAGGATTGCGCGCCAGCTCGTCATCGCTGGCGGTTTCGACCTTACGAGTCAAGATTTCCAACTCGGGCCCATGACCTGGAAGTTC
>CALQPL010000159.1 GCA_943332445.1 Bifidobacterium breve | reverse complement strand
GCAGGGCGGCTTGAGCCGCAGCCACATTCATGGGGGACAACGCCGTGTCGAAAATGAAGGGCCTCGCTGCATCGATCAGGTGCGCGATCGTGGCTTGGGTCCCCAGCACGACTCCACCTTGTGAACCAAATGCCTTGGACAGGGTCGCTGTGATGACCACGCCGGGAGAATGGGGAAGGTTGAGCTGGCTGGTGAGTCCTTGGCCACGATCTCCCACGGTTCCGAGTGAATGTGCTTCATCAATAACCAATACTGCGTCGTGAGTTTGTGCAACCTGGGCTAACTCAACTAACGGAGCCTGGTCACCGTCAACGCTGAACACCGCATCGGTGATCAGCATGTGTGAAGGTTGGTCAACAGCAGTCGCTGTTGCTGATTCCAACGCGGCGCGCATGGCACCAACGTCCTTGTGTGGTGCCACGAACACCTGGCCGCGGGCGAGCCGGCAAGCATCCACAATCGAGGCGTGGTTGCTCGTGTCGCTGATGATGAGTGACTGCTCATCCGTGAGTGCGGTAATCACACTGAGGTTGGCCAGGTAGCCGGATGAAAAAAGAAGGGCAGATTCGGTTCCGACAAAATCAGCAAGCTCTGCTTCGAATTCAGCGTGGAGGTGCGTGGTTCCGGTCACTAATCGTGACGCTGTAGCCCCGGTACCCCACGTCTGTGCGGCTTCTTGGGCGGCTTTGATGACTTCGGGGTGCCGAGCCAACCCGAGGTAGTCATTGGAGGCCAGATCAAGCAGACCGTCAAGGTTGGGTGAGCGTGGGTGGAGTTCGCGGCGCAGCCCTTGGGCACTGCGACGATCGCTAAACCCAGAAAGCCAGTCGAGGGCACTCATCCGGTGACCTGGTCGATGGCGGAGATGCAGACATCCACGACAGTGTTGAGGTCAGTGTCGTTCATCGCCAACGGAGGCATCAGCACCACGACATCACCCAGGGGTCGAGTCAGCACTCCGTTGTTCTTCATGATCTGACAGATTTCGAAGCCAGTGCGTTCGAGTCCATCAACGGGTGAGACTTCAATTCCGGTCATCGTGCCCAGTCGTCGCACTTCGACAACACCGTTGTGGGACTCAAGGGGGGCTAGTCGTTGACCGAGTACGTCACCAAGGTGTGCGGCGTTACCCACTGTGTCGTTGGCGTCCATGAGTTTGAGGTTGGCAATGGCGGCGGCGCAACACAGGGGGTTGGCGGTGTAGGAGTGCCCATGAAAAAACGTGCGTGCTGAATCGGGAGCACCGAGGAAGGCCTCATAGATCTCTTCGCTCGCCAGCACTGCCGACAACGGCAAGTATCCGCCGGTCACGCCCTTGCCCAACGTGAGCAAGTCAGGAACAACGCCGGCATGGTCCAGAGCCCACTGCTTTCCGGTCCGCCCGAGTCCGGTCGCAATCTCATCAGCGACCAGGAAGGCGCCAAATTCATCGCAGAGTTCACGCACGCCACGGAGGAAAGATGCATCGTGGGTCAAGATTCCAGCGGCGGCTTGAACCATGGGCTCGACAATCACTGCGCAGATGCGATGACCTTCGCGCTCCATGAGTTTGCGCAGTTCGGTAACGACTTCTTGAGCTCGATCGGCTGGACTTTGGCCGGGTTCACGCAAACCAGGGGAGGAAACCTCGACCGTGTCGAGCAAGATCGGGCGATACGTGGCATGAAACAGCTCAATGCCACCGACGCTAACCGCGCCCAAGGTGTCACCGTGGTACCCCTCTTTGATGTGCGCATAGAGCGGGCGATCTTGACCACGTTGTGCACTGGCCTGAAACGCCATCTTGATAGCGGCCTCAACCGAGGAGGCGCCATCGGAACCAAAGAAGGCTCGCGTCAATCCAGCAGGTGCACGATCAATGAGCAGTTCAGCAAGTTCGATTCCTGGTTCGTGCGTGGAGCCAAGGAAGGTGGCGTGATCAAGCCGGCGAAGTTGCGCGACGATCGCAGCATCGATCTCAGGAACTTTGTGTCCGTGAACATTGACCCACAGCGATGAATTGGCGTCGAGGTAGGCGCGACCGTCGGCGTCATAGAGGTACATCCCCTCCGCACGATCAATAACCAGTGGCTCATCCGTGGCCCAGCGGGCGTGTTGGGTAAAGGGATGCCAGACCCGCTCGCCATCGCGGGCGAGGAGCTCCGTTGTGCGCGACGTGGAGCCGCTGGGCTGAGATGTCATGGCTCTTCCATCCTCGCATCGTGGGATGGGTCAGTGACCGCCTACCCTTTAACCGTGCCCACGCTCAATGACGTAGTCCGGTCGCGTACTGACCTGACCGAAACCGACCTCGAGGGCCTGCACGCCCTGTTGGGTGAATGGCAGATTCTGGCTGACTTGTCTTTCGCAGACCTAGTCCTATGGGTGCCAGGACGTGGGGGATCAGGTTTTATTGCGGTCGCGCAGGTGCGCCCCACGACAGGTCCCACGGTGTTACCCGATGACGTAGTGGGCCAAGAGGCTGATCGCAAGGAAGTCGAGCACGTTGCGCGCGCGATTGAACTAGGAGAAGTCGTCGTCGCTGATGCACAAACCTTGGGATTTGATTTAGACGTCATTCCGGTTCGCCGGGCCGGCAAGGTCGTGGGTGCGGTGACGCGCCAACACGCCAGTAGCAGCGCGCGCGAAGGCGGCTCCGCACTCGAAGCAGCGTATGTGGCAAGTGCGAATGAACTGGCCACCATGATTGCCCAAGGACGCTTTCCCTTCCCCTCAATGTTCAATGATCCCGAATCCGCACCTCGCGTCAGCGACGGGTTTATTCGCTTGAGTGCGTCAGGGGAAGTGGTGTATGCCAGCCCCAACGCTTTGTCTGCGTATCGACGACTCGGATTGACTGCTGACCTTTTGCATGCGGACTTAAGTGAATTGACCATGTCTCTTGCACCGAGCGGTCCCCTGGACGAAGAGTTGGCCGCAGTGGCCCGTGGTCGTGCGCCGCGATCAGCTGAAGTCCAGGCCAATGGCTCTCAGGTCTTGCTTCGATCTATCCCCATGCAGCCAGATGGCCAGCGCAGCGGGGCAGTGGTGCTCTTGCGCGATGTGTCGGACGTGGCCCGAAGGGACCGCCTGATGGCTACGAAAGATGCCACCATCCGCGAGGTTCACCACCGGGTAAAGAACAACCTCCAAACGGTGGCAGCCCTCCTGCGTCTTCAAGCCCGCCGCCTGGATTCGCCCGAAGCTCAGGCTGCTTTGGATGAAGCGGTTCGGCGGGTGGGGTCCATTGCGTTGGTGCACGAGACCTTGTCTCAAACCCCCGACGAAGTCGTGGCCTTCGATGATGTGGCCGACCGGCTCTTAGGGATGGTCCTTGATGTGGGTTCGGTAGATGAAGGTCATGTCGTCACGACTCGTCGCTCGGGAACCTTTGGCGTTGTGCCGGCTGAAGTCGCGACACCACTTGCGATGGCGTTAACCGAGGTGTTGCTCAATGCGGTTCAACATGGCCTGCATGAATTGAACGGTCAAATCTCCATCAATGCTGTCCGGGCAGGAGATCGACTCAACGTCGAAGTCATTGATGATGGACGCGGACTCCCGGTCGCATTTGATCCCACCACTTCAGATCGGTTGGGTTTGCAAATTGTCCGCACGTTGGTCGTCGGCGAATTGCAAGG
>CALQPL010000158.1 GCA_943332445.1 Bifidobacterium breve | reverse complement strand
TTGCTGCTTGGAATTGATCCGCCACTTGCTGGGTCAAGACCTGAACCCGATCGTGGCGCGTTGCGGTGTCGGGCAATAACTCCACCAGCGGTTCATCGAAATCAATCACGAGCTTGTCCCCCGAGTAGGACAACCGCACCGTAATCAATGCCGCACCCGTACTGACCGCTAATGCGGCCGGCCCAGCCGGAAAGTGAGCCGGTTCGTTAAAGAAATTGACGATGACACCAGTTCCATTGAGGTCGCGATCGGCAAGCAAACACACCGTGCCGCCTTCGCGCAATCGGGTGCTCATGGTGGCTAACACTCGCGGTCCCCCATCGGCGGCGAGAACTTCCATTCCCAACGATTCGCGATGGGCTTTGAACCGCTCGAACAATCCTTCGGGCTTCAAACGCTCAGCCACCGTGGTGAATCCGCCATGCGTTAGCGCCAACCACGCTCCGGCCAGATCCCAGTTGCCGCTGTGGGACAACGCAATGACCACGCCATTGCCTCGCTCGATGGCAGCCTTTAAGCGCTCTTCGTGAACAATCTCGACCTTGTCGCCGATGTCTCCGTGGGACCAGTGCGGCAAGGCGAAGGTTTCATTCCAGTAGCGCATGTACGACTGCATCGCTTGGCGCGAATACTCCGCCAATTCGTGTGGTTCCAAGCTGTGGTCAAAGACACGTGCCAAGTTTGACGAGAGCTGTTGAACGCCTTCGCCATCGCGAGCCCACGTCTGATTGGCCAGCGTTTCAAACGCGCGACGTGACCACGACTGCGGAATCACACCAGCGACTTGCCAACCTGTTGCATAGGCCCAGTCAGCAGCGCGGTCGCGAAAACCTGTCACAGCGCTCTCCGCACTCACTGACCGTCGACTACCTGTCGACGCACCATGACCATGCGCTGAATCACCGTGATCGTTGTGGCGATCACCAGCACCCACAAGCCAATGGCCTGAATGAACGGAACTCCCAGACCGCTGAAGCCAGTTGCCACCATCACCACAACAAGACGCTCAGTGCGTTCAGCAATTCCACCGGAGGCTTGCAGTCCCAAACCTTCGGCTCGGGCTCGCGCATAACTAATGACTTGACCGGCAGCTAAGCAATACAGCGCCGCATAACCCAAGATCGGTTCGTTGCCCGAACCCAGAAACCAAATCGTCAGACCAGCGAAGATCGCAGCGTCCGTGACGCGGTCAAGCAGCGAATCCAAGAACGCGCCCCAGGCACTTTGGCGCCCAGATTGACGAGCCATTGACCCATCGAGCATGTCGCTGAGTGCAAAAACACTGACGATGATCGTGCCAGCAACCAGGTGCCCGGTGGGATAACACCACAGCGCTGCGACGACAGCTCCCAGCGTCCCAAAGATAGTCACGGCATCCGGGCTGATGTGCGCTTTAAGCAGTGCGCGAGCGATCGGATCAACGACGAAGGATGCTGCGTGCTTGGCTTTGGCCTTGCCGACTACGGCATCAGCGGAAGCATCGGGGCTCTGGGTCATGCGTTAAACCTGAATCCGCCGGTCAACCGCATCGACAACGCGGGCGATGGCTTCTTCAATGGCGATCCCGTTGTCCTGGGTTCCATCGCGGAAGCGGAACGACACCGCACCCTTAGCGGCATCCTCATCACCAGCGATGAGCATGTACGGAACCTTTTGCTTTTGCGCGTTGCGAATCTTTTTTTGCATCCGGTCATTGGATGAATCGACCTCGACACGGATACCAGCGGCCCGAAGTCGAGCCGCCACCTCATCCAAGTACGGGACATGTTCATCAGCGATCGGGATGCCGACAACTTGAACAGGCGCCAACCAGGGAGGGAACGCGCCGGCATAGTGCTCAAGCAAGACGGCGAAGAAACGCTCAATCGAACCAAACAATGCGCGGTGAATCATCACGGGACGCTGACGCGAACCGTCGGCTGCTTGGTATTCCAGATCAAAGCGCTCCGGCAGGTTGAAGTCGACCTGAATAGTCGACATCTGCCACGAGCGGCCGATCGCGTCGCGCGTTTGGACCGAAATCTTCGGACCGTAGAAGGCAGCACCTTCCGGGTCCATGACCAACTCCAGGCCTTGATTCTCGGCTACTGAGCGCAAAACCTCGGTGGCTTCTTCCCATACCTCGTCGCTACCAATGGACTTTTGGGGATCACGGGTGGACAACTCAAGGTAGAAGTCATCGAGCCCGTAGTCGCGCAGGAGATCAAGCACGAAGGTCAACAAGCGATCGAGCTCTTCAGCCATCTGCTCGCGCGTGCAGTAGATGTGGGCATCGTCCTGGGTAAATCCGCGGGCGCGGGTCAAGCCATGAACCACACCGGACTTCTCGTAGCGATACACCGTTCCAAATTCAAACAAGCGCAATGGCAGTTCACGATACGAGCGTCCGCGCGCGCTGTAGATCAAGTTGTGGAACGGGCAGTTCATGGGCTTCATGTAGTACTGAGCGCCCTGGCGCTTGACCTGACCATCTGCGTCGTACTCGGTGTCCAAGTCCATCGGCGGGTACATGCCTTCGGAGTACCAGTCCAAGTGACCTGACTTTTCAAACAAGATCGACTTGGTCAAGTGCGGGCTGTACACAAACTCATAGTTCGCGGCTTCGTGTTGCTTGCGCGAGTAGTCCTCCATGACGCGACGGATGATTCCGCCCTTGGGGTGGAACACTGCCAAGCCAGAACCGATTTCGTCAGGGAAGGAAAACAGGTCTAGCTCGGTGCCCAGGCGACGGTGGTCGCGCTTTTCGGCCTCTTCGAGGAACGTCAGGTGTGCTTTCAGGTCATCGCGACTAGCCCACGCGGTGCCGTAAATGCGCTGAAGTTGGGGGTTCTTCTCGCTCCCGCGCCAGTAGGCCGCAGCAGAGCGCATCAACTTAAAGGCGGGGATCAACCGCGTAGTGGGTACGTGCGGGCCGCGACACAGGTCGAACCATTCGCGCTCGCCGGTCTTGGCATTGACGTTGTCATACATCGTCAACTCTGCGCCGCCCACTTCCATGACGTCACTGTCGACATCGGCGCCACCCTTGAGGCCAATCAATTCCAATTTGTACGGCTCGTGCGCCAGTTCTTCGCGGGCGGCTTCATCGCTGACTACGCGGCGAGTAAAACGTTGGCCCTGCTTGACGATCTGCTCCATGCGCTTTTCGATGGCCTTGAGGTCATCGGGCGTGAACGGGGTCTCCACGTCGAAGTCGTAGTAGAAGCCGTTATCAATCGGCGGGCCAATGCCCAGCTTCGCGCTCGGATTGATCTGTTGAACAGCTTGGGCCAAAACGTGAGCCGTTGAGTGGCGCATCACCATGAGGCCATCGGGTGAATCAATCGTGACCGATTCAATGGCCTGGCCGGCTTCAATCGGCAAATGCAAGTCGCGTAGTTCACCATCAATGCGCATGACCACTACTTCACGGCGGTCGGCAAAGACATCCAGACCGGTCGCGCCAGCAGCACACTCGCTTGGCACTCCATCGATCGTGACGCTCAGCGTTGACACAGCGCTCTCCCAGGCCTTGAACCAGCAGTGAATCCCACGCCTACCTGTGGGAATGCCCTCAGCCTACCGAGCAAGGCGCCCATAACCCGTCTGCCCACGGGGTTAGCGTGGGTCTATGACAACTTTCACGGGGTACATGGTCCATGTTGACT
>CALQPL010000157.1 GCA_943332445.1 Bifidobacterium breve | reverse complement strand
GTATGCGGACGGATTAAAAAACCATTGTCACCCAGCACGGACAAAGACGCATCTATTCGCACTGTTAGCCAAGCAGTAGGCCGCGCTTGCTCAGCCATTGCGAGGACGCCCAGCCGATGGGAACGGGAATCCAGAACGTGACCACGCGGTAGAGCAGGACGGCCGAGACTGCCGTTGCTGCGTCCACTCCAGCTGCGGTCAGCGACGCGGTCAAGGCCACTTCGACAGCACCCAAACCACCGGGTGTGGGGACCACCGAAGCAACGGCGCTACCTACGAGAAAGACCAGGGCCAGAGCTGGAATAGAGGCATCGTTGCCATAGGCGCGGACGCAGGCAACCAAGGTGAAGATGTAGGCCAAGTTCATCACGATGTTTCCACCGAAACCAGTGATGAGGGCTCTGGGGTTTTGCAGGATGTCAATGAGGCGCGGTAGCCCTTGGGTGAAGATCGGACGAAGGCGCCGAATCGCGTAGCGGCGAATCGGAGCGATGATGACACCAATCAATACGACGATCACGACGATGCCAACAGCGATGACGATGCCTTCGGAAGGGCTAAAGACTGACTGCGGACTCGCACCTGCAAGAGCGCCGAAAATCAGGACCATCAACAAACTGGCGATCACCGCAGAAACTTGTGTGATGCCTACAGAGGCAACTGCTGTCGCTGCACCCACCCCGGATCGTTGCAAGAACGAGGTGTTCACTCCGACCGCGCTGACCACTCCTGGTGCAAAAAGCGCGTAGTAGGTAGCGGCGAAGTGCGCTAACAGGGCAGGGAAGGCGCGAATTTTGGCCGGCGTGAACCCAATCAAGCTCAGGGTTCCGCCAACGTAAGTCATAAAGGACAAAATCAGGGCGGCTGCAACGTAGGAGAGTTCGGCCTGTCCCAAAATCTTGCCCAGATCCAGGGTTCCGATTTGAGAAATCAGCAGGTAGGCAGCCACAGACAGGCCGACGGCACTGATGATGGTCCGCCGCTGGAAGCGGGCTAGCGGCGGCTGCTCAGGAACTTCCTCGGTGCTCAAGGCGCTCATGACCTGTTGGACCTGCTTGAGCAGGCCCTTATTGGACTTGAGCAGGGCTCGGGTTTCATCCGACATGGACAGTGATTGCACCAGCG
The DNA here is from genome assembly GCA_943332445.1 of Bifidobacterium breve. Classification (GTDB taxonomy): domain Bacteria; phylum Actinomycetota; class Actinomycetes; order UBA12327; family UBA12327; genus AcAMD-2. The sequence goes on along the minus strand of CALQPL010000157.1, from coordinate 2,545 downwards.
AGGTGCAACTGGCGATGTGTTGTGCTCCTACGCTGCGCACACCGGCTTGAACGCTTCGTTCAGCTCCAACGAGGGAAGCCAGCGAAACTAAGAGTTCAGCAGTGTCGAGTGCGAGAGCCAGATCGCTAGCCGCAATTTCGCCATCACGGAAGTCAGTCAGAACCGCGGTGGAGTCTTCTCGCAATTGAATACGGGAGGGCGCTAAGCCTCGGTGGGCAACGCGTGATTGATGGAGTGCATCCACTGTTGACCAAATCGAATCCAGGGCCTGGTCGGTCAAGATCGCTGGATCGAGCTCACTGAGAGGCCGAGCTTGTGGATCAATGTAAGCAAGAGTTGCTGCAAAGACTCCGACTTCCGTCACGGCGACGAGTTCGCGAACAGATGCAGCGGTTGCTTGGGCTGCAAAAGTGACCATGGACTCGTGTTCAAAGTTACGCCGAAGCGAAAGGAACGCGGGTCGAGCGGCTGGACGAATGACGCGAATTTGCCGCCATAGGTAGGCCGCGATGCCAGCGCCTTCTTGATCGCGGTCAAGAACGTGAATGCGGTAGTGCTGAGTCGTGCCGTTCTCCGCGGCGACCCCGCGGTAGCGACGACGCCCTCGCGATTCAAGATCGAGGCGGGTGAGGTGGGTCAGGGGCAGGCCGGCATCGCGCAAGGCAAGGGCAATCGCCAGGCCATCGGGCCGCTCACTGGGTGAGCCCATGGCGTAACGGGAAATCAGACCGACCGCGAACCCCAGCAAGATTGATTCAGCAACCGCAACGACGGTGAGGGAACTAGATAGCACCAGCGTGGTGGAAACCGATCCGACAATGACGGCCGAAAAGATTTGCCAGCGACTTCGGCCTGCCAGCTGGGCCACGGTTAACAACGCAACGATGGCAGCGAGTGCTGCATCCAATGTCAGTGTGCGCATGCCATCGGGCTTGACTTTGGTGAGCGCTTCGAGAAGTTGACCCGGCGTGAGGTACTCAATGGCAAAGCGCAGTCCAACGGCAAAGAACGCCGCGATGGCCGCCGCTGCCAATGCAGTCAACAGTTGGGTATTGCGTCGCCGTGCAACTAAGTCAATGGATACGGCAACCGGAATGATCAACAATCCCAATCCCCCGAAGAACTGCACGATGTAAATCAGAGCCGCGGGAAGGCCGGTCACCACACCGATGAGGTCGGCCTCGAGGCCAGAAGTAGTAGTGACAGCCAACGCGGTGATGACGAGGAGCGCTGCCGCGATGGCAATCGTGACGACCAATCGGAGCAAGTCTCGAGGCCGGCGCACACTGTTGGGCAGCGGCGGTTCTTCGATGACAGGCAGGCCAAGTTCTGGGAACTGCTGGTCAGGGGGCAACGGCGTCATAGGCCTTCATCGTTCCACGCCCAGTGCGCTCAGGTGGGGATGTGGTGTCAGTTGGGCACCGTGCCCCGCATACCTACGCAAAAAAAGGCCATTGTCAGACGCCTACGCAACACTAAGGTCTTCCTCACGGGTGGACATGGGCCGCCTGTCACGTGGTAGCCCACTGGTGGCGTGTAGCAGAAGGCGAGTTCAGTTCTTGGCAACAGCAGGTCGGCGCAGTAGTGCAGATACTCCCGTCATCACCTTGGTAGCACCCGACCGCGTTGCTGGTCCGCGGATTACCCCCGATGCTGAACAACAGCGCGCTGTTGACCATGCTGCCACCCCGGGCGCTGGCCCGTTGCTGATTTTGGCCGGACCGGGAACCGGAAAGACTGCCACCTTGGTTGAAGCCGTCGCGGCTCGCATCGAAGCCGGAACGCCGGCTGATCGCATCTTGGTCCTGACTTTTAGTCGAAAAGCCGCGCAGGAACTTCGCGATCGCATTGCCACGCGACTGGGACCAGACCAGTTGGGTGCGACTGCGTGGACCTTTCACGCTTTTTGTTTTGCTCTGGTCGGTGATGCCACCCAAGATTTTGAGTGGGGAGCCCCGCGCCGCACGTTGTTGACCAACCCTGAGCAAGACGCGGTCATTCGCGAACTCTTGCAGGGTCATGTTGAAGACGATGCGCCAACCGTTCAATGGCCGAAGCAATGGCAAGCGGCATTGACTACTGCTGGTTTCGCCGCTGAAATTCGCACCGTCTTTCAGCGAGCTCGCACGTTGGGTCTTGAGCCGCACGAATTGATGACCATTGCCCAGCAACAAGGGCGAGACGCCTGGGTCAGCGTGGCCGATGCCCTGTCGGAATACCTTGATGTCCTCGATCATAAGAACGAGATCGACTACACCGAGATGGTCACGCGCGCGGTGATCTTTGCGCAGTCGTCCCGTGGCCAAGCTGACCTACGCCAACGCTATGACGCGGTTTTTGTTGATGAATTTCAAGATACTGACCCGGCCCAAGAGCGCCTTCTTCAGGCGATTGCCGGTGGCGGTCGCGATTTAATTGCTGTCGGCGATCCTGATCAGTCGATTTATGCCTTCCGCGGTGCTGACGTGAAGGGCATCGTGGAGTTCCCCGTGCGTTTCCCGCAAGCGGATGGATCAGAGGCAGCTGTGGTGGCCCTGCGCAGGTG
>CALQPL010000156.1 GCA_943332445.1 Bifidobacterium breve | reverse complement strand
GCTGTTGATGCCATCGGCGTGCCCGTCCTGCTCGGTGCCGTACTAGACGTTGGCAACCAGCGTTTAGCCAATGCGGCCGTGCTCTGGAATCCACAAACCGGTCCGAGGGTGGTTTACACCAAACAGCGGCCTGTGCCTTTTGGTGAGTTCTTGCCATATCGAGACCAAATCTCGGGTCTGTCAGACAAGTTCGCATTGCTGCCCAAGGACTTTGTTGCCGGCATCGAATCGGGACAGATCACAGTGAAGGACGTGCGGCTAGGAATTGTCATTTGCTTTGAGGTCACTCATGACGATGTCGTTCATGCCGCAGTTCGTGATGGGGGAGAAGTACTCGTCGTTCTCACCAATAACGCCACCTACGCCGCTACTGACCAGCCCGAACAGCAATTTGATGTCACTCGACAACGAGCTGTTGAATTTGCCCGTCCGGTCGTGGTGGCCGCGACAACCGGAATTTCTGCTGTCATCAACCCCGAGGGCAACGTCACCACGTCCCTTGCCCAAAACCGCGGCGGGTATTTCGTCACATCAGTGCAGGGGAGTAGTCAAATCACCACTCAGGCCCGCTACGGCGTCGGTCTGGAACTGTTCTTTGTCATGCTGGCGATTCTGGCCATAGCCATCCGCGTCATAATAAGACCGATTCGCAGTCCGGAAGAGCGTGTGGAACAGGAGACCTCGTGAGCCTGAACGATCAAGGATCGCTTGAGCGCATCGTGGTGATCATTCCTACCTACAACGAAGCCGAGAACCTGCCACTGATCGTGCAGCGCGTCCGAGCAGCTGTACCCACCGTTGACATCCTCGTAGCCGACGACAACAGTCCCGACGGAACCGGCGACATCGCTGATGCGTTGGCGACCGCCGATTCCGCCATCAAGGTCATGCATCGTGAAGGCAAAGAAGGTCTAGGCGCCGCCTACCTAGCCGGGTTTGCCTGGGCCATCGACAACGGTTACGACGCCGTCGTTGAGATGGACGCGGACGGCTCGCACCAGCCCGAGCAACTCCCACGCCTACTGAAGGCACTCGAAGACGCAGACTTGGTTCTCGGTTCGCGCTGGGTGCCGGGTGGAGCGGTCCAAAATTGGCCCAAGTCGCGAGAGTTTCTTTCACGCGGTGGAAGTACATACACCCGACTGGCTCTCGGCATTGACGTTCATGACGCCACAGGCGGCTACCGGGCGTTCAGGACCAGCGCGTTGAAGGCTTTGAATCTCGAACAGGTCGAATCTGCTGGCTATTGCTTCCAGATCGATCTGGCGTGGCGAGCACTCCAGGCCGGGCTCAACATTCGTGAGGTTCCCATTACCTTTGTTGAACGAGAAATTGGCGAATCAAAGATGAGCCAAAGCATCGTTGTTGAAGCCTTGTGGCGCGTGACGGTCTGGGGCGCGGAACACCGGTTTAACCAGCTGAAGTCGGCTCTGAAGAAGTAAGGCAGACCGGCCACACCCGCTGGGTTCCCGACCTGAGAATAACGCCGATAATCAACATTATGTCAAGTAGTAAAAACCTACGAGACAGGCTCTGCCACGATCTCGAAGGCTTCTGGCTGCGGACATGAGCACACCAGGTTCCGGTCTCCATAGGCGCCGTCGATACGTCTTACGGGTGGCCAGTACTTGTCGTCGCGGTTGACACCGTGCGGGAACACCGCAACTTCGCGGCTATACGCGTAGGGCCAATCACTGGTCAAACTGCTGGCTGTGTGAGGGGCATTGCGCAGGGGTGACTCCTCCACCGACCACACACCTGCGGCGACCTGATCGATTTCACCCCTGATGGCGATCATGGCGTCACAGAATCGGTCGAGTTCGGCCAAATTCTCCGATTCCGTGGGCTCGACCATCAAGGTGCCTGCCACGGGGAAGGACATCGTCGGGGCGTGGAAGCCGTAATCAACCAGACGCTTGGCCACGTCGTCCACCGTGACTCCCGTGGCTGCGGTCAGGCCTCGTACGTCCAAGATCGCCTCGTGGGCGACATACCCCCCGGCTCCGGTGTACAAAACGGGGAAATGATCCTTGAGTCGATAGGCGATGTAGTTCGCATTAAGGACAGCCACCTGGGTGGCCTTTCGCACGCCGTCAGCGCCCATCAGACGCATGTAGGCCCACGGAATAGGCAGTACGCCGGCCGAACCCCAAGGAGCCGCTGACACCGGTCCTACGCCGGTTGGCGGTCCAGCTTCAGCCACCAGCGGGTGGTTGGGCAAATACGGGGCTAGGTGTGAACGAACCGCAACCGGACCGACACCGGGACCGCCTCCACCGTGCGGGATGCAGAAGGTCTTGTGCAGGTTCAGGTGACTGACATCTGCTCCAAACTTACCTGGGCGGGCCAGACCAACCAGAGCATTGAGGTTGGCTCCATCGACGTAGACCTGTCCCCCATGTTCGTGCACCATCGCGCACACCGAGGTCACGGTGTCTTCGTACACACCGTGCGTTGATGGATAAGTAATCATCAACGCCGCAAGGTGCGTGCTGTGCTCATCGAGTTTGGCTTGCAGATCAGCAAGGTCAATGTTTCCGGACTCATCACAGGCAACCACAACGACTTGCATTCCAGCCATCACTGCGCTGGCAGCGTTGGTTCCATGGGCCGAGGATGGAATCAGGCAGACGGTTCGGAAGTCATCACCGTTGGCGCGGTGGTAGGCGCGAATAGCCAGTAAGCCAGCGAATTCGCCCTGTGATCCCGCGTTGGGTTGCAGTGACACTGCGTCATAGCCCGTGACTTCACACAGCCACGTTTCTAGTTGACGCACCAACGCCAACGTGCCGCGTGCTTGATGCAAAGGAACGAATGGATGCAGGTCCGCAAAGCGATGCCACGTAATGGGCTCCATCTCGACAGCCGCATTGAGTTTCATCGTGCATGAACCCAGCGGAATCATGCCGCGGTCCAACGCATAGTCCTTGTCCCGCAGACTGCGCATGTAACGCAACATCGAGGTCTCGGATCGGTGCTCGTGGAAAACCGGGTGGGTCAAAATCTCGTCAGTGCGCAACAGTCCACTTGGAACCGTGGTGTCCACTCCCCCAGCGCGAAGTTGCTCAATATTGAGCTCCACTCCGTAGGCCAAACCAACTAACCGCAAGTGCTCATCAACTGTAATTTCACTGGTTGAAATTCCAACCGTGTCAGCATCGACGTGCAGCAAATTCACGCCTAGATCAGCGGCTGCTGCCAACACAGCATGGGATCGACCGGGCGCATGAACGCGGATCGTGTCAAAGAAGTTGGTGGTGACAACAGTCAGACCAGCCTCTCGCAACCCCTGCGCGAGCAGGGCTGCCGTATCGTGCGTGTGGCGAGCAATCGCGCGTAAACCATCAGGGCCGTGATGGACCGCATACATCGATGCGGCAACCGCCAGAAGGACCTGCGCTGTACAGATATTGCTCGTCGCCTTGTCGCGACGAATGTGTTGTTCACGTGTTTGCAGGGCCAACCGCATGGCAGGTCGACCGTCCGCATCCACACTCACACCAACAAGCCGTCCGGGGATTTGTCGTTGCAATCCTTCGCGCACTGACATGAAGGCCGCGTGCGGTCCACCAAAGGCCATGGGCACACCAAAACGTTGAGCCGAGCCCACCACGACGTCCGCGCCTTGGTGGCCAGGTGCGGTCACCAAGGTCAAGGCCAACAGGTCTGCTGCGACTGCCACACCCATGCCAGCCTCACGGGCGGCCGCGAACACGGCACTGTGGTCATGGATCTCGCCACTTGCCGCTGGGT
>CALQPL010000155.1 GCA_943332445.1 Bifidobacterium breve | reverse complement strand
CTATCAATCACCGTTGCTCCTGGGCGGGTGGATTCGCCCCCAACATCAACGATGTCAGCGCCCTGCGATACCAGTTCAAGCCCATGCTCGATGGCTTGCTGCGGATCCAGATAGTCGCCACCATCGCTGAATGAATCTGGTGTCACATTGAGCACACCTACAACCAACATGCGCGTGAGTTGGCTCAACTCAGCGGGTAAACCTTCGGGATGCTTCACAACAACAGCTAAATCAGTGACCACGGATCAAGGTCATGGCCTCGGAACGAAGCGCAGGGTCGGTGAAAACGCCACGAACAGCACTCGTGATCGTCGTAGCTCCTGGCTTGCGAATGCCGCGCATGGACATGCACAGGTGCTCACACTCAACAACAACGATCACGCCCTCTGGCGCGAGAACCCGCATCAACGAATCAGCAACTTGAGACGTGAGGCGTTCTTGAACTTGGGGGCGCTTGGCAAATACATCCACCAATCGAGCCAGTTTCGACAAGCCCGTGATGCGCCCTTCCGCATTAGGCAGGTAGCCCACATGTGCGCGGCCAAAAAACGGCACTAAGTGATGCTCACAGGTCGAATACAACTCAATGTCTTTGACGATGACTAATTCATGGTGGCCCAGGTCAAAAGTGGTGGCTAAAACATCCTCCGGCTTTTGGTGCATGCCGACGAATATTTCCTGGTACGCCCGAGCAACGCGTGCGGGTGTATCCACCAGCCCGTCACGGTCTGGGTCTTCACCCACTGCGAGCAGCAATTCACGAACTGCCTTCTCGGCACGTTCTTGATCAAAGGCCGGAACATCTCGAAAATCACTGACGAGGTCGGTTACCGGATCAATCGAAGCCGCTTGCTTCACGAGACGATCACTCATGAGGACTAGTCCGAAGGCTTGTCGTGAGACGTGACTTCGTTGTGCGCCACCTGTACCGATCCCGAGCCATTCACCTTCGCGGGAACGGAGATCGGCCCAGCGGCTGGAATGCGCTCAGTGGATCCAGTCCACTTCGGTCGCTCAGATCGCTTCCGGATATCGGTAAAGATTTCGGCGACCTGCTCCTTGTCCAAAGTTTCCTTTTCCAACAGCTCAAGAACCAGACGATCGAGGACGTCGCGGTTATCAACCAGGATTTCGTAGGCTTCCGTGTGGGCTTGATTGATCAGGTGCCTGACCTCTTCGTCGATGACACCAGCAACCGCCTCTGAATAGTCCCGCTGGTGTCCCATGTCGCGGCCCAAGAAGACCTCGCCAGATTCCTGGCCAAACTTGATGGCACCCAGACGCTCGGTCATGCCGTATTGCGTCACCATCGCCCGAGCAACAGCGGTGGCTTTCTCAATGTCATTGGATGCCCCAGTAGTGGGGTCGTGGAAAACCAATTCCTCGGCGGCACGGCCACCGAGCATGTAGGCCAACTGATCCAACATTTCGTTGCGCGTTGTCGAATACTTTTCTTGGTCGGGCAGCACCATCGTGTAACCCAAGGCGCGACCGCGAGGCAAGATGGTCACCTTGTGCACTGGGTCGGTGTTTTGCAATGCCGCGGCGACCAGCGCGTGGCCACCTTCGTGATAGGCAGTGATCGACTTCTCGTGATCGTTCATCACGCGCGAATGCTTTTGCGGACCGGCGATAACACGGTCAATGGCCTCGTCCATGGATTCTTTATTCACCATCGTCAGGTGATGGCGTGCCGTCAACAAGGCGGCCTCATTCAAGACGTTGGCTAGGTCAGCGCCGGTAAACCCTGGGGTTCGTCGAGCCACGCCGAGCAGGTCCACGTCTGGCTCAATGGGCTTGCCCTTGGCATGCACTGTCAAAATGTCAGCGCGTCCCTGCAGATCAGGGCGATCAACGGCAATCTGTCGGTCAAAGCGGCCCGGACGTAGCAACGCTGGGTCCAAGATGTCAGGTCGGTTGGTGGCGGCGATCAAAATGACCGTGCCCTTGTCATCAAATCCGTCCATCTCAACGAGCATTTGGTTCAGGGTCTGCTCGCGCTCGTCATGGCCACCGCCGAGTCCTGCGCCACGGTGTCGACCGACCGCATCAATTTCGTCAATGAAAATGATGGCAGGAGCGTTTTCCTTTGCCTGTTCGAAGAGGTCGCGCACTCGTGATGCTCCAACACCAACGAACATCTCGACAAAGTCCGAACCAGAAATCGTATAAAACGGTACGCCGGCTTCACCAGCTACAGCACGGGCGAGCAACGTCTTTCCGGTTCCGGGTGGGCCGTAAAGCAATACTCCCTTGGGGATCTTCGCGCCTACGGCTTGGTAGCGAGCAGGGTCGGTAAGAAAGTCCCTAATCTCTTCGAGTTCCTCAATGGCTTCGTCCGCACCAGCCACATCGGCAAACGTGGTTTGTGGGGTGTCCTTCGACATCATCTTGGCTTTGGACTTACCAAAGTTCATAACTTTGGAGCCGCCACCTTGCACTTGGTTCATAAAGAAGAACAACAAGAAGACGATGATGGCGATCGGAAGCAAGGAAGCCAGCAGTGAGAGCAAGACATTGTCTTTAGGCACCTTGACGTTGTAGCCGCCGCTGAGTTGGCCCCCATCGACCTTGGTCTGCAGGAGCTGCTGCAACTCCACGCCCTGGCCGGTGACGTATTCCGACTGCTTCTTGTCACCATTCTTGAGCACGATCTCAATGCGCTGCTCACGATCTACGATCGTGGCTGACTTGGCATCGCCCTTAGTGATTGAGGCGATGATCGCGGAGGTATCCACCTTCTTAGGTGCCGAGGCAGAGGAAATGAATTGCCCAGCCAACAAGGCCACCAAGATGGCCACGCCGATCCAGACAACCGGTCCACGAAGAATGCGCTTGATATCCATAGGAAAAAGGCCTAAGCCCCATCCCCCCTTGCTCGTGAGGAAGCAGATCTAGTGCCTTCAGGCTACCGCGAAAGGGGGACCCGTGGCTCGCCGAGGCGATTTTCCAGCGCCGAGCCAGAAAGGCCCGTTCTACTCAACAGCAGTTGCCGCTGCCGAACGTTCCACCGCGGCCACACTGGTGCCGAGGAAGGCCTCAATCACCTTCGGATTCGCCGCTACTTCGTCCGCAGTACCGCGCGCGATAACTTGTCCCAGATCCATGGCGACAAACTCATCACAGACAGAACGCAAGAGATTCATGTCGTGATCAACCACCAAGACCGTCATATGCAGATCCTCACGAAGAGCGCGAATCCACTTGGCTAGGGCAGGGATCTCCGAGTGAGCAATTCCAGCCGAGGGCTCGTCGAGCAAGATCAGCTCAGGCGTCAAGGTGATGTCGCACGTCAATTCCGTTACCCGACGCACACCGGTGGGTAGATCAGAAATCAAGGTATCCGCAAACTCGCTCAAGCCCGCAAGTTCCAACAGCTCTGGAACGGTCAATCCCGCTGAGCGACCTCGACCATGGCTTAACTCAATAGCTTGATAGACGGTCAACGTGGGAAAGAGCAGCGCATTTTGGAAAGAACGAACAATTCCGCGTCGAGCTCTAAACTCAGGTGAACGCGAAGTGATCTTGCGACCGTGGAATGTGATGGAGCCTTCGTCGGGTGTGACAAAGCCCGAGATCATTTCGAAGAAGGTGGTTTTGCCGGCGCCGTTCGGGCCGATGATCGCGGTGGCGGAGCCTTCACGTACCGTCAAGGAGACCCCTTGTACTGCCCGGATTCCGCCGTACGACTTGCTCACGGCTGATACTTCAAGAATGGACTCATCCGCTGAAGCACTAGCCGTCTTTTCACGACT
>CALQPL010000154.1 GCA_943332445.1 Bifidobacterium breve | reverse complement strand
CTGGATCTTCGTCACGGCAGGCGGCTTCGTGGCGCCAGTCCATGCGTACTCCTTCGTTGATGTGACATATGGGGCTGAAGGTGACTACTGAGCCCAAAGTGAAAAAAGACACGAAGGGTCAGGGGGAAAGCCACCGTTCGGAAGCCCTATCGTCCCACTCTCGGGCGTGTCGCGCAAGTGTCTTAGCAGATCGGTCCAGCCGTGTTCATGTCGGCTAGGTCACATTGAGGGCCATTGGGGGGCTAGGGGACTGGCCACCACCGTCAGTGCTTGGGGCACGGATTCAAACCTGATGTCGGTCGTAGAGCCGCTGAGATCCCCGTCGATTTGCACCGGCATGGGGCGTTGGGCCGTGATGTGGATGCTGTTGAGGTCAGTGAAAACGGTGGTCTCAGGCAGGTCAGCAATGGACTTTCCGGTGAGCAGGGTGCCAGCGATGCGCATCATGGTGGGTGTGCTCAACTGCTGGAGGGCTACTACATCGAGTCCCTTATTCAGCGATGCGTGCTGACTTCCATCCAGCCTCAGGTCGCCGGCCATGGACCAGGGCGCGGTGTTTTGGATGATGGTCGAAACGATGCCTTCCACATGCTGTGGGTCTTGGTCTGTTCCCGTGCCATCGATCGTCATAGGACCAGACCAGCGATCGGTAGCTGCCCAGGACTTCATGAAACCGGCGATGTAGGTCGCTGGGGATGCGGACAGCCCTCGGCGACGCAGGTCCTCTACCGCAGAAACGATTTCCGCATCAATGCCCAAGCCTGCGTTGATCGCGAACCAGCGATTGTTGGCTAATCCCAGACCGATGGATTGGGTGTGGCCATTGAGAAACAGATCCGTTACTTGAGTCGCGGCTTTGGCTGGGTCGCGAACAATGCCTAAGGCGTAGGCCAACACGTTGGCATGTCCACCGGGAATGATGGCAAGAACTGGTCCTTGCGTTTGACCACTCGAGCGATCGTGCAACAACCCGTTAATGACTTCGTTGATTGTGCCGTCGCCACCAACAACAGCGACCAGGTCCACGCCATCATCGGCAGCGCGTTGTGCCACGGTGATGGCATGGCCCCGCGATTTGGTTTGCTTGACCTTGAGATCAAAGGTGCGTTCAAATGTTGCCAGCACAGCCTTGCGAGCCGAGGCACTCGTTGATGTTGCCTTGGGGTTGATGATTAAGACCGCTCGCACCCCTTCAGGTTAGGCTTGCGACGTGTCCGACACTCCTTCGCCATCCATTTCGCGCCTGCCATGGCCTGGGCCACGGGGGTGGGCCGCCGTGGTGTGCGCCCTCCAAGGAGTGGCATTGCTGATTGTGGCTGTGGTGTCGGCTGTAGACCGAAGTGACACCGTGGCCGCAGACCTGGCGTTAGTGATCTGTTTGGTGGTGATCGGGGGCGGGCTACTCGTGATTGCCTGGTCGTTGCTCAAGCAGCGATCCTGGGCTCGCGGTCCTGCGCTGACTTTCCAGATCATCGCTTTGGCTATTGCCGTCACCGAAGCCAAACTTACGACGGCTTATGGCTGGTTGATTGGAGTGCCAGCGTTGGTGGCCTTCATCGTCTTGGTACGAGGAAATCAAGCTCAGGCAGATTCATCCGATAACTGAGTGCGTAAGTGAGCCAAAGTTCGCGCGATCTGCCGAGAGACCTTGCTTTGATCAATCCCTAGTTGCTCAGCAATTTGTGCTTGTGTGAGGTCCTGCACAAAGCGAAGCGATAGCAGCTTGCGTTCAAGATCAGTGAGATCGGCAAGTGCTGGCGCTAAGTCGGCCCGATCGAGAACGCGCGCGATCTCATCAGCTTGCTCGCTGCTTTGCTCAGAAGTGCCTTCGTCGGTGTCGGGTAGGTCCAAGGAACTCACCGCGTAAGACTGACCGGCCTCAAGCGCATCAAGAATGTCTTCGGGGCTCGCATCGAGGTGGTGCGCCAGTTCAGCAATGGTTGGCGCACGCTGCAGAGTCTGCTCAAGGTCCTGTCGAGCCACATTGACCTGGCGAGAGAGGTCTTGGAGGCGTCGAGGCACCTTCAGGGCCCAACCATGGTGGCGAAAGTGCTGACGAATTTCGCCAAGGATGGAGCTCATGGCAAAAGCTGTGAAGGTCTGGCTGCGTTCGGGATCGAATCGATCAACGGCATGGATCAGGCCGATGGATCCAGCTTGAATCAGGTCATCCATGGGCTCACCGCGGTTGGCGTAGCGCTGGGCAAGGTGACGAACAAGTGGTTGGTGCAACACGATCAATGCTTCACGAAGCGATGCGCGGGCAGGATCGTCAGGACTCAAAGCGGCGAACTTGTCAATTAAGTCGCGCTCAGCCTGATAGGTGCTTGCTGAATCCGAGGACATCAGACAGGAATCTGCACTCGGTGTTGGACGTTAAGGATGAGTTCGAAATGTGGGTCTGCGGGTTGAACCACGACATCCACGGATTCTGCCAGGGTTGTCAGGACGGTCCATGACAGCGATTGCTCAAGGACGGGCTCAGAATTCGAGGTAGTGGTGATGAGTGTGACGTTGATGAGCTCATCGCGGTGCTGAAGGTGAATGGTGATCAGAGCATCTGCGTGTGAATGGTCAAGCAAGAGCGCGAATGCTTCACTGACGACAAGTCGCAAGTCGTCTACATCATCGGCTGTCGCCCCAACAGCTGCCACAGTGCTCGCCACCGCACTTCGCGCGATCGCGGTATGGGCAGCAGTGGCAGGAACCTGCAAGGTGATGGTGCCGCGGATGGGTTCACCGCTCACACCTACGCCAGCGTTGGGAAATTGAGGAAATGTTGCCATGGTGAACCTCTCGGTTGATCAGTCTTTGACAGGCTAGCCCGATCGCGGCGGTTGGGGAAGAAAAAAATCAGGGCCAAACAGCATCTGCTGTCTGGCCCTGATGGGAAAGCGTGTGCTTAGGCCTTCTTGGTTGCCCAGAAGATTTCAGCGATTTCGTCGATCTTGGCCAAGAGTTGATCGGCCACTGTCGGGTCGACGGTTCCCTTGGTGCCAGCAGCACCGGCCAACTTGGTGGCGTCATTAAACAGCTGGTGCAAGTTGGGGTAGGCCTCAAAGTGCGGAGGCTTGAAGTAGTCGGTCCACAACACCCAGAGGTGGTGCTTCACCAAACTTGAGCGCTCTTCTTTGATGCCCAAGGCGCGAGCCTTAAAGGTCACATCGTCAGAAGCTGCGTACTTTTCCATGCAGGCCTTTACGGACTCGGCCTCAAGGCGTGCTTGGGCGGGGTCGTAGATGCCACAGGGCAAGTCGCAGTGAGCCGAGATCACGGTCTTTGGGGCAAACAACTGCATGATTTTTCCTTCCAGGGAAAACAACTGAGCGTCCTTAAACCCTACCCTTGAGCCAGCAGGCCCACATCAGGGAGCGATCAGGCAAGGGATGGCTATGAGGATTCGCCAGCGTGGCTGGTCGGTAGTGCGGGTCGAAGGCCTATCCATGATTCCGACGTTGGCACCGGACGAGCGAGCGCTCGTTCACTGGGGGGCCGAGGTAGGACTAGGCGATGTCGTGGTTGCTCGACGCATGGATCGACCTGAGTTGTTGCTTGTTAAACGCTTGGTGCGTTCAGAATGCGATGGATGGTGGCTAGAAGGCGATAACCCCGGAGCATCTGATGACTCCCGCGCCTTTGGAGCGGTGGAAACAGATGCGGTCATCGGCAAGGTGGTTGCGCGATGGGCGGGCTGGAAGTTTGTGCGACTCTAAGGAGCCAACACAATTTTTCCCATCACGTCTCCTGTGGCCATTGCGCTGATTG
>CALQPL010000153.1 GCA_943332445.1 Bifidobacterium breve | reverse complement strand
TCCTCGTGGTTGTGGCAAGACCACCAGCGCGCGCATTTTGGCCCGTGCCCTCAACTGTGAACAAGGACCAACACCGACACCGTGTGGCAAGTGTCAGTCCTGCCAAGACCTAGCTAATGGTGGTCCTGGAAGCCTGGACGTTATTGAAATTGACGCTGCATCGCATGGTGGTGTCGACGACGCCCGCGATTTGCGCGAGCGCGCTTTTTACGCTCCGGTCTCCTCGCGCTACAAGGTCTACATCATCGACGAGGCCCACATGGTCACGCGCGAAGGATTCAACGCGCTGTTGAAGCTTGTCGAAGAGCCACCGGATCACGTGAAGTTTGTTTTTGCCACCACCGAGCCGGACAAAGTCTTGGCCACGATTCGCAGTCGTACTCACCACTACGCCTTCCGTCTTGTTGCTCCGCGAATCTTGAGCGATCACCTCGCGCGCGTTGCCGCGGAGGAAAACGTCACGGTTGAGGACGCTGTTTTGCCGATGGTCGTGCGCGCTGGTGCAGGATCGGTACGAGATGCCCTCAGCGTTTTGGACCAATTGATCGCCGGTTCCACCGAGAACACGATTTCCATGTCTTATGCGTCGGGCCTGCTGGGCTACACAGACGGCCAGTTACTCGACGACGTGATTGACGCCTTTGCGGCTCGACGTGGAGCCAACGTTTTTGAAACATTAGATCGCGCACTCGATAGCGGGCTGGATCCTCGCCGCTTTGTCGCTGATCTCCTGGAGCGGTTCCGCGACTTGTTGATTCTCACGGTGGCCGGCGCTGACACCGAACACTTAGATGCACTCATCACTGCAGCACCCGATGAGTTGGACCGCATGAAGGTCCAAGCATCACACTTTGGTCTGGCTGAGCTCACACGCAATGCCGAAGTGCTGTCCGAAGGCTTAGTGGAAATGCGCGGTGCCACCTCACCGCGCTTGCTCCTCGAAATCATGGCAGCACGCCTGTTGCTTCCTGGCGCAGACGATGCTGATCGCGGACTGCAAGTGCGCGTTGAACAACTCGAACGGCAATCACGTCAGGCCGCCGCCGGGCGACCTGCGCCACCACCGGCTGTCGTACCTGCTCCTGTCACGTCCCAGCCGGTGGCGCCAACGACGGCTCCCGTGGTTGCTGATGATGTTTCTCCAGCCGAGGTAGCCCCAGCAAAATCCAAGAAGGGCACTCAGGCGGCCGCAACGGGAACCGACGTTGAAGCCGTTCGGCGTAAGTGGCCCGAGATTGTTGAAGAGATTAAGAACGTCAAGCGCAGTGCATGGATTCAACTCAATCGACCCGGCAGTGGGGTCTTGAGTGTTGATCAAAGTCGCGTTGCTGTTGGGTTGCCGGACGTAGGAACAGCAAAGGGTTTCGTCGCTGGTGGCTATGACCAACTGTTGGCAACGGCGATTTCGCAGGTCATGGGCAGCCCGTACACCGTGGACGTCATCGGACAGCCCGTCCCGGATTCATTGACGGTGGCTGGATTGAGTTCAGCACCAGCTGCTGCACCAGCGGAGCCAACACCAGCCACTGGTCCCAAGCGCAAGAGCGGTCGCGACATCATCGAGGCCGAAAAAGTTGCTCAGGCCGAGCCGGCAGCAGCGGTGGTAGACGACACCAACATCGAAACTGATGAAACCGAACTCGTAGGCGAAGCGCTGATCACTGCAGCCTTTGATGCCAAGAGCTTGGGAGAGCTCGAATCCGACTCTTAAGCCGTAGGGTGATGGTGTGTACGAAGGCGTAATTCAAGACCTCATTGACGAACTCGGACGTCTTCCTGGCGTGGGTCCTAAAGGCGCGCAGCGCATTGCCTTCCACCTGCTCAACGCTGATTCGGCTGACGTCAAACGCCTCGCTGACTCGTTGATTGAAGTCAAAGACAAAGTTCATTTTTGCAAAACGTGTTACAACGTCGCGCAGGCCGAACAGTGCCGCATTTGTGCTGATGTGCGTCGCGAACTGACGGCGATTTGTGTCGTCGAAGAGCCCAAGGACGTCATCGCCGTTGAGCGCACTCGTGAATTTCGTGGGCGCTACCACGTTCTTGGTGGAGCGATTAATCCGATGGAAGGTATTGGCCCCGATGATCTGCGCATCAAGGAACTCATGATGCGTTTGGGTGATGACACCATCACCGAGGTGATCTTGGCGATGGACCCCAACGTTGAGGGCGAGGCGACGGCTAGCTACCTGGCGCGCATTATCAAGCCCATGGGGATCAAGACCTCCCGTTTGGCCAGTGGCCTGCCCGTTGGCGGCGACCTTGAGTATGCCGACGAGATCACCCTGGGACGAGCCTTTGAGGACCGCAGACCCCTTGATGGCTGAGTGTCGCCCCTAGGCGGAGCGATACACTAAGGGCTCCGTTCTGATCACGCTTTGGAGTAGCCCCGTGGCACTTGTTGTGCAGAAGTACGGCGGCTCCTCAGTCGCCGATGCTGACTGCATTAAGCGCGTGGCCCAACGCATTGTTGATACCAAGAAGGCCGGCAACGATGTCGTCGTGGTCGTAAGCGCCATGGGCGATACCACCGATGACCTCATCGACTTGGCCCAACAAGTCAGCCCCGAACCTCCGGCTCGCGAACTCGACATGTTGCTGACCGCGGGTGAGCGCATTTCGATGGCTGTGCTTGCCATGGCGATTGCGGACTTAGGTTTCGAAGTTAAGTCGTTTACTGGTTCGCAAGCCGGTGTCATCACCGACAGCGTGCACGGTAAAGCGCGCATCATTGATGTCACGCCTGGTCGACTCAGTGGCGCGCTCGCCGAAGGCACCATTTGCATCGTCGCTGGCTTTCAAGGCGTGAGCCAAGACACCAAAGACATCACCACGCTTGGTCGTGGTGGATCGGACACCACCGCTGTTGCTCTGGCCGCTTCGCTCAATGCCGATGTGTGCGAGATCTACACCGACGTGGATGGTGTTTTTTCCGCTGACCCGCGCATCGTTCCGGCTGCTTCTCGCCGAGCGTTTTTGACCTATGAGGAAATGCTCGAACTCGCAGCACAGGGCGCCAAAGTTTTGCACCTTCGTTGTGTGGAATATGCACGTCGATTTGATCTGCCGATTCATGTGCGGTCATCGTTCAGTTTGGACGAAGGCACCATGATTGTTGGCCGTATTGAAGGAGATCCCATGGAACAGCCGATCATCTCGGGCGTTGCCCACGATCGCACGCAGGCCAAGATCACGGTCTTGGGTGTTCCCGACCGACCCGGTGAGGCAGCCGCGATCTTCCAGTCGTTGGCCAGCTCTGAGGTCAACATCGACATGATCGTTCAAAACGTGTCGGCGGTTGAGACCGGTCGCACGGACATCACGTTCACTCTGCCGGTTAGTGACGGCAAGGCTGCGTTGGCTGGTTTGGAAACCGTCAAGGGTTCCATCGGGTTTGAGTCACTCAAGTACGACGAAAAGATTGGCAAGCTGTCCTTGATCGGCGCCGGCATGCGATCGCATCCGGGTGTCTCGGCCACGTTCTTTAGCGCTTTGGCTGATGCGGGTGTCAACGTGCAGTTGATTTCGACATCAGAGATTCGCATTTCGGTTGTGGTGCTGGAAAACGACCTCGACAACGCGGTACGTGCAGTGCACGCTGCCTTTGGCTTGGATACGGAATCCGGCGAAGCAGTTGTTTATGGCGGTACCGGTCGATGAAGCCCACCTTGGCAGTGGTTGGTGCCACCGGTGCTGTTGGCACGGTGATGCTGGGCATCTTGACCGAACGTGACGATGTGTGGGGCGAGATCAAACTGGTGGCATCTGCTCGATCGGCCGGCAAAGTGTT
>CALQPL010000152.1 GCA_943332445.1 Bifidobacterium breve | reverse complement strand
TGCAGGACGAGTTGTCCAGGCTCATGTACTCCGAGCAGGGGTTGGATGCGTTGATCCGGCCTGATTCGGGGTTGGTGTGCCAGTCGTTGATGGTGCTGTCGTACTGGATACCTGGGTCAGCACACGCCCACGCGGCTTCGCACAGCTTCTTAAACAGTGAACGAGCATCCACGGTTTCAATGACTTCGCCGGTCGAGCGAGCCTTGAGGCCAAACTCGGTGCCTTCTTCCACCGCATGCATGAACTCGTCATTGACGCGCACGGAGTTGTTGGCGTTTTGGTACTGGACGCTGACGATGTCGCGGCCGCCGAGGTCCATGTCAAAACCAGCATCGCGCAAGGCACGAATCTTGTTTTCTTCACGAGCCTTGGTCTCAATGAATTCTTCGATGTCGGGGTGATCGATGTCGAGCACCACCATCTTGGCTGCACGACGAGTGGCACCACCGGACTTGATGGTTCCAGCCGAGGCATCCGCACCACGCATGAAGGACACCGGGCCAGAGGCCGTGCCACCGGAGTGCAGGAGTTCCTTGCTTGAGCGAATGCGCGAGAGGTTCAATCCAGCGCCGGAGCCACCCTTGAAGATCAAGCCTTCTTCGCGGTACCAGTTCAAGATCGAGTCCATGGTGTCGTCCACGGCCAAGATGAAGCAGGCACTGACCTGCTGCTTGGAGGTGGTGCCCACGTTGAACCAGACCGGGGAGTTGAACGAGAAGACCTGGTTGAGCAGCATCCACGTCATTTCGTGCTCAAAGATTTCGGCGTCTGCTTCGGTGGCGAAGTAGCCGTGGTCGCGGCCGGCCTTGGTGTAGGTCAACACGACGCGGTCGATGAGTTGGCGCAAGCCGGTCTCACGCTGTTCGGTGCCCACAGCGCCACGGAAGTACTTGGTGGTCACGATGGTCGAAGCGTTGACTGACCAGAAGTCAGGGAACTCCACCCCGCGCTGCTCGAAGACGGTCTCGCCGGTCTTCCAGTTTTGTTGAATGACATCGCGCAGTTCCCACTTGACCTGGTCGTACGGGTGTACGCCCTCAGTGGTGAACAAACGCGTCATGGTCAAACCAGATCGCACTACTACAGGGTTGTCTTTCTTGGTTTTGCCTGCAGTGCCGTTGCCGGAAGCAGAACTGTTGACCGTCTCTGTCATGTTGGGGTGTCCTCCCTGGACCTGTGTTACTTGTGTCCCACTTGCGTGGCTGATTCTGGTGTTGCTGCGTCTTGCTCTGCACGAAGCAAAGTGATTTCTGTTTCAAAGTCTTCGAGCGAATCAAACGAGCGATACACCGAAGCAAATCTCATGTACGCCACTTCATCGAGCTGGCGAAGTGGTTCAAGCGTGGCCATGCCCACATCGTGTGCATCAATTTCTGCCACACCCAATGCGCGTACTGCTTCATCAACTTTTTGTCCCAGCAAGGCCAAGTCGTCTTCAGTGACCGGACGGCCTTGGCACGCCTTGCGCACACCAGAAACCACTTTGGTGCGCGAGAACGGCTCGGTGACTCCACTGCGCTTGACGACCATCAACATGGCGTTTTCGACAGTGGTGAATCGCTTGTTACACGCCTGGCATTGACGACGACGACGAATAGCAGCGCCATCGTCAGCTGTGCGTGAATCCACCACTCGAGAGTCTTCGTTACGGCAATAAGGACAGTGCACGACAAAACTCCCTTCAGAAGTGGTGGGGTAAATCAGCGGAGGAAGAAGGGGGAAGACGGTGATTCAGATCAAACAGGTGGTTAAAAACGGGTGAAACCGGGTCTAGCTGTGGATAAATCGGGGGAAAACCTCGTTGTAACTGGGGACAACCTGTGGGCGATAAACCACAATCTGTGGACTTCTTACACCGGTGTAACCACTACATGTGGGACTTTAGTGCTCCCCGACCACTAGCGCAAGCACATTGGAAATATCCGTGTGTCGCGAGCCACAGCCGCTCTAGCTAGCCGGAACGAGCACTACTTGGCCGGGCGTGATCACGCTACGGCTGGACAATCCATTGAGTTCACGAATCCGAGCCACGGCCTCGCGGACATCCACGCCTGGCATCGATTCCGAGGCCAACTGCCACAGGCTCTCGCCGGGCTGAACAACCACGCGCTCAACGGCTGGTCCTTGACCGGGGGCGCTGGCCTGGACTGAGCCAGCCGCCCCGATCAAGGCACTCAGTGCGGCCACGAGAACCACGACCACCAAAGCGACACGTCCACGCCTGGTCAGCCGTGGGGCTGAACCTGGACCGGAGCTTGGGCGGGTGCTGCGCAGGGGTCGAAGCTGCGTAGTGCCTGAACTCCAGCCGGTCGCAGTCCCTGTCAGGGCTGGGCTGTAGGTGTAGGTGGCCATGGTTACTCCTGTGACTAGTACGGGTGTTCGAATCGAACGCCTGTATGATTTGTACACCACCGGACTGACACACCCCCTCACATTGCCCCCGACACGCCGCACTTTTTCGAACAGGTGTTTGGATCAGGCGTTCGAATCAGGCTATGGTTACCCAGCGGGACGAACGGTCCCACCAGCCTGACCCACCCGCCTGACCCATGGAGTCCTCATGACCAGCACCACCCCCGGTTCCACCAACGAAGTGCGTGAACTTCCCGATGGACCCGCTGACGACGCTGGTTTGACCCCGCGCCAACGCAAGGTGCTCGAGGTCATCAAGGACGCCATCGAGCGTCGTGGCTATCCCCCGAGCATGCGCGAGATCGGTGAGGCCGTCGGCCTTGCCTCTCCTTCGAGCGTTTCGCATCAGCTGCGCACGTTGGAAGCCAAAGGTTTCTTGCGTCGCGATGCCAACACCCCTCGCGCGATTGAAGTGCGCTTGCCCGAAGGCACTGTTGCCGCGAAGCCAGCCAAGAAGTCAACGCGCGCAAAGACCAGTGACGCACAGATCATCAAGCTCGGCGAGGACGAACAAACCACGGCCGCGATGGTTCCCGTTGTTGGACGCATTGCTGCTGGTGGTCCCATGTTGGCCGAACAAGTCGTTGAGGATGTCTTTGCACTTCCCCGTCAGCTCGTGGGCGAAGGCGAACTGTTCTTGCTCAAGGTTGTTGGTGACTCCATGATTGATGCGGCGATTTGTGATGGCGACTGGGTTGTGGTGCGTCAACAACCAGTGGCTGACAATGGCGACATCGTGGCCGCGTTGCTCGATGGTGAAGCGACCGTCAAGACCTTTAAGCGGGCCGATGGCCACGTGTGGCTGATGCCCCACAACCCTGATTTCAGCCCCATCCTGGGCGACGAGGCCTCGATCATGGGCCGCGTCGTCAGCGTCCTGCGCAAGCTTTAGGCGCACTTACGTGGGGCTAGAGGCGGACGCGGTTGAGGCGCAGGCTGTTAAAGACCACGCACACGCTGGAGGCAGCCATCGCTGCTCCGGCCAACATCGGGTTAACCACGCCAGCAGCAGCTAGCGGCACCATCGCGATGTTGTAGCCAAAGGCCCAGCCCAAGTTTTGTTTGATGATGCGCAAGGTCGCGCGCGACAAACCAATCGCCACCACAACAGCACTGAGGTCACCGCGCACCAACGTGATGTCACTGGCAGCAATGGCTGCATCGGTTCCCGAACCCATGGCGAAACCTAAATCAGAAGTTGCCATCGCGGCCGCATCATTAACGCCATCGCCGACCATCGAGACCACTGCCCCATCGGCTTGTAGTTGCTTCACGACTGCGACTTTGTCTTGTGGCAACACTTCGGCGCGCACATCATCGATGCCGACTTCGCTGGCGACCTCACGCGCGACTTCCCATCGGTCACCGCTAAGCAAGACTGGACGCAAGCCGAGTGCC
>CALQPL010000151.1 GCA_943332445.1 Bifidobacterium breve | reverse complement strand
GTCGGTAGCCGACCTTGCGGGAGCATCTCTTGCTATTCCCTCGCGTCATTCGACGGCTTACCGCCTCACCCGCAAGTGGGCGGAACAGAACCTTTCCTCCGGATTTGGTGAGGTGACCGAGGTTCTGTTCAGCGACATCATGCCCGCGGTTGTCAGCGGTGACTTCGACGCCGGATTAGTGATCCACGAGGCGCGATTTACCTTTGAGCGTTTTGGCCTCCACCAGATCGTTGATCTAGGCCAGTGGTGGGAGGACCAAACTGGGCTTCCCATCCCCCTGGGAGCCATCGTGGCTCGCGATGATGTGGTTGCAGAGCACGGAATCGATGCGTTGGCCCAGTGGTGTGCTGATTCGGTGAACTACGCCTGGGAAAACCCCGACGCTTCTCGTGACTATGTCGCCGAACATGCAGATGACATGGATGCGGACGTTCAGCGAGCACACATTGCGTTGTACGTGAATCAATTCAGCGCGGGACTTGGACCCGAAGGCCTTGCCGCGTTTGATGCGCTACTAGCTGACTAGTCCAGGTCGTCAGCGACACCGCGAAGCAGTGTGGCGATCTTGCCGGACTGTGCGGGTGTGGGTCGTCGCCCATGGCGCAAACCATTACCGAGGCCATCGAGCAACTTGATCAAGTCTTCAATGATGGCGGCTAGGTCATCAGGGTCTTTGCGCGAACCTGTTGAAACGGAAGGCAACGGCTCGAGGAGTCGCACTGACAAAGCTTGTTCGCCACGTCGACCTTCAGCCACACCAAATTCCAACTTGGTCCCAGGCTTAATCGTCGTGACGCCAGCGGGCAGGGCAGACTCATGCAAGAAGACATCGCCGCCTTCATCATTAGCGATGAAGCCGAAGCCTTTTTCTTGGTCGTACCACTTGACCTTGCCGGTTGGCACGTCACACCCCTGATCTGTTTATTACGGACTCACAGGATAGCCCAGACCGACCCGAGGCCGGACATGAGCGGGGCGAGTAAGGTAGTGCGGATGTCCAAGCCCACGCCGCCCGAGACCATTTCGCCAGAACCCACGCAGGGACGCCCCCGCAGCCTGGCTGATGATCTGCGCCGTCGTGACGATCAGGCTCTGACCCAATTACTGCGACTGCGACCAGACTTACTTAACCCAGTCCCCGCAGATTTACGGGCCCTTGCCGCACGGGCCACCGGAGCACCCTCCATGGCGCGAGCCTTGGATCACTTCGATGCTTTTTCTCTGGCTGTTGCTTGCGTGGCCGCCCAACACGATGACCCCATCGTCACCGACGATGTGATCGCTGCAGTCAAGGAACGGGAACCACACGTAGACCCCGATCGCAGTACGCGCACTCTTGACCAGTTGCACGAACTCGGATTGACCTGGGGGTTGCCCGCCTACATCGCGATGGTGCGTGGATGTCGCGACATCTTGCTGGCTCAATCCGAGGAGTTCATCAGCTCGGCACTTGCCCAACCCGAACTCGCTGATCCCGCGGACGCGGTCGTTCGCGCGCCACAACAAGTAGCTATCTCTGCAGCGCAGAATGCATTAGAGAGTGTGCGCTTAATTGAGGCGCTATGCCGACTCTGGACGACCCAGCCCCCCAACGGCCTGCGCACTGGCGGATTAAGTGCGCGAGACCTCGCTCGCACCGCTGACGAGCTTGACGTTGACCCAACGACAGCGGCTCTGCTTGTCGAAACTGCTTACAACGCGGGTTTGATTGCCAACGATGGCGCTGCGGACTCCATCTTCACCACCACCACCAACTTTGATGAGTGGGAACAAGGCGATACCGCCACTCGATGGGTGACCTTGGCCCGTGCGTGGCTACTCACCGACCGCGTTGCCGGACTCGTCGGTGCACGAGATTCCAAGGACAACAAACTTGCCGCCTTGTCGCCTGACTTGGAGCGCAGTTACGGCATCTCGTTGCGCCTTGCCGTGTTGCAAGAGCTGGCAAGCCTGGCCGACCACACTTCCGTTAGCGATGCCACGTTGATTGCGCGCCTTGACTGGCGACGACCACGTCGGGTTGATCCGTCAAAGCACGCATTCATCATGTGGACCACCCACGAAGCGGCGACGCTAGGTGTCACCGGTCTTGGCGCGCTGTCTCCTCACGGACTTCAGCTCATTGCTGACCCGGCAGGAACTAACGACGAAGACTTGGTGGTTTCTGCACTCACGGTTAGCCTTCCCCAACCAGTTGACCACGTGATCTTGCAACCTGACCTGACCGCGATTGCCCCCGGCCCACTCTTGCCTGAATTAGCTAGGGAACTTTCCCTCCTTGCTGACATCGAATCAACAGGTGGTGCAACAGTTTTCCGATTTAGTGAAAACAGTTTGCGTCGCGGGTTTGATCAAGGTCGCGACGCGGCCACCATCTTGGACTTCATCACTAACCTCTCGCGCACGCCAGTCCCCCAGCCACTCGAGTACGCCATCGCGGACTTGGCCAAGCGTCACGGTCAACTGCGAATTGGCAATGCGGCCTGCTACATCCGATGCGAAGACAACACCTTGCTGGATTCGGTCATGGCCGCGAGTGAGACGCAGTCACTGATGTTGCGTCGCATTGCACCCAGCGTGGTGGTGTCTTCTGCTTCGCCCACCAGCGTGATTGATCGTTTGCACGCTATGGGTTTGACGCCCACCGCTGAGGGCCCCGATGGCGGTGTGGTCATTACTCGCGGAACGGGTCGTCAGCCAACCGCTCACCGGCCCATGGTTCGACTCCGCGATGAAGCCGGGCCCAACGAACGACTCTTGGTCGCTGCGGTTAAGGCCCTGCGATCTGGCGAAGACACGGAAGGCCGGACAAGTACTGAGGAAGTCTTGCCCACTCGACCCCTCCCTCCTCGCACACCACCGGCCAAGACCGTTTCCATTTTGCGCGCCGCCATCGACGAAGGTGCCGCATTGCGCATCGGCTATGCCAGCAGCAACGGGTCAACCGTTGAACACATGATTGATCCGGTGCGCGTGAATGCCGGACAAGTCACCGCCTACGACCATCGCGGCGGCGATGTACGCACGTTCACCATCAGTCGAATCGCCGGCGTTGAAGTCATTGACCCTGGTTCACTTCCAACTACCGAGCAGGTGTGAGCATGACCGAAGGACCCCTGATTGTGCAGAGCGACAAGACCTTGTTGCTTGATGTCGATCACCCCTTGTCGCAAGAGTGCCGTCACGAAATTGCACCCTTCGCCGAACTCGAGCGTGCCCCTGAGCACATCCACACCTACCGCATCACCCCACTGGGATTGTGGAATGCTCGAGCCGCCGGCCACGACGCCGAACAAGTCATCGACTCTTTGCTGAAGTACTCGCGCTATTCCGTTCCGCACGCATTGCTCATTGACATTGCCGACACGATGGGCCGCTACGGACGTTTGAAGTTGCTCAAGCACCCAGCCCACGGCCTGGTCCTAGAATCCACCGATCGCGCCGTGCTTGAAGAAGTCCTCCGCGCGAAAAAGATCATTCCTTTAGTCGGCAAGCGCATTGACGAAGACACCGTCGTCGTGCATCCCAGCGAACGCGGCCAGATCAAGCAGATCCTGCTCAAGTTGGGCTGGCCAGCCGAAGACCTCGCAGGCTACGTCGATGGTCAATCGCATCCCATTGAGCTAGTGCAAGAAGATTGGGAACTACGTGCCTACCAACGTGAAGCCGCGGAAAACTTCGCTAGCGGTGGCAGCGGAGTCGTCGTGCTTCCCTGTGGCGCCGGAAAGACCATCGTGGGCGCTGCTGCCATGGCCATGACCAAGGCCACCACCTTGATCCTGGTCACCAACACCGTGTCGGTTCACCAATGGCGAC